>NZ_JAUBTN010000065.1:0-37385 GCF_036705055.1 Microcoleus sp. CZ3-B2
TAACCAATAACCAATAACCAATAACCAATAACCAATAACTAATAACCAATAACCAATAACCAATAACCAATAACCAACAACCAATAACTAATAACCAATAACCAATAACTACTGACTACTGACCACTGACTACTGACTACTGACTACTTATTCCCTTGAATGAAAGTTTGCACGACTGCATTAGTTTCTGGGGGGATTTCTGTTATTAGGCGTACCGGAATTGCGTTTGTTGAGGCAAATTGCGCGTATTCTGGGGTTAAAAAGATCGCATATTTTTCAGTTTCATCTGTTAGTTGAGCGGCCATTGCCAAACTGATAACTTTAATATAATTGCGTATGCTAGCGGCTTGGTCGCCGACAAGTTCATCGCCGGTAATTACTGTGCTCGGCCTCCCAACTTGGTCTAAGGTTGTACTCGGATCTTTGACGCTTAAGTGGGTTCCTCCTACAAATCCGACTAGCCATTTGGGTGAGGGAATTTTTGGGAAGCCGGCAATTTGTTCGACTAAGGCGGGTGTTGTTTTGTCTGCTGAAGATGCTACTATTAATGTGGGAATCTTAATTTTACTTAAGCCTGTTTCTCCAAATAGTAATGATGTTGTGGGATTCATGACGATCGCCCTTTTAATCCTCGCATCCCGCAATTGATACCGTTCTTCGGGCAATCCCGCCGCCGCGCACTGAATCCCTTCGCCCAAGCTAAACCCAATCAAATCGCCCTGACAGCGCTGTTTGAGCCCGCTCAATTGCAGTTCGGCACCCGCTACGGACAAGGCTGTGGCACCGCCGAAGGAATAGCCAACTATCATCGATCGGTCGATCGCGATTTTCCCCTGCAAATTATCATCCGTTTTGTTCAATTTTGCTAGTTCGTCAAGCACAAAACTGATGTCCTTGGGACGGTCTAAAAACTCTTGAGGAGCTAATAACCGAGACTTACCCGCAATCGCAGCATTAGTGTTCGTTTCGTTGCTTCCCGGATGTTCCAAAGCAGCCACCACATAGCCGTAAGACGCTAAATGCTCGGCCAAATAGCGCAAATCCGTGCGGACAGAACCCAAACCGTGAGAAAAGACGATCGTTGGTTTGTCAGCCGTCGCAGCTTTCGACCAGTAGACATCAACCGGAATGCGCCGATTGCGGGCGCTATCGTTCAAATCTAGCTTCAAGACCTGCACCGAATTGGGGCCGGGTAGGCTAGGATCGAAAGGCAGGTTCAGGGCGGGTTTAACGGCTGCTAACTGAGGTGCGATCGCCGCCATAAACCGCTGAGTTTGCCAAAAACCCGCGTTCAAATTTCCCAAAACCGAGAAAGCTCGATCGAGATCCACCACTACCCGCGAGCTCGGATAAGATTCTATAAAACTCAGTACCGATAAGCCTTCCGGCGCGTTCGCACCCAACACCAAAGCCGCTCGCAGCGCTTGGACACCGGCACCGTCGCGCCTCGGTATAACAGTAGTCAAATCAGTCAGGATCGCACTCCCGATGCGCGTATTTAGCAAGTTGCTCAAACCGACTACATTGAGGGGGATTTTCGCAGTTAGCGCGCCAAAAATTTGACCGCGCTGGGCGTCAGACAGCAAATCGGCGTAGGTTTGCAGTTTTTTGGGTACTTTTCCGGTTTTTGCGAGTTCGCGCAAATCCGCAACCGATATTGACGATTCTAAAATACCTTTGCGGACAACAACGGTTTCTGCAGCTTTTGCAGAGGATGTGACGCTGCTGAAAGTGCCGATCGCGATCGCGCTACAAACACTCACCATTGAAGAAAACCATCTGAAATGGGGTCTAATGCTCATTTTTACTTGATTCAACTAGAAACAATATCACTATATTCTCAGAAGTCTCCCAGATACCGAAAAATTGCCTTAGATGTCGAGAAATTGTGTTGAAGTGCGATCTAATTTTTGTATAATTTTTTGTAGGAGTGCGATCGGCTTTGCTCGAAGGGCTTCCATAGCCGAAAGCCAGCAAGGACGATCGCACAGCGTTAAAGCCAAACACAGATGATCCCATTACACTAGACCTTTTGTACTCAATCGCACACAAGATCGAAAGCATCTGCGTCCATCAGTGTTTATCAGCTTGAAATCTGCAGTTAACCGGCTCGATCGAATATTTATGCAGCTCAAGTATACTTTGCTTGTCGCTGCTAATTCCATACACTTGATATCGGCCAGCAAGCGAGATTAAATCCGCTGTAAAAATAGACTATCTTGCATTTTAACCGCAGATGAATGCAGGTCCATCGGACGATCTGCGGTTAAAATATCACTTAAGATTTAGGGAAATAAACAACAAGCATCGAAAGATCTTGATGAGCGCGGGCGATCGATTCCGGTTCTTTAAGAGTTCCCGGTTGTTCCCACAAATTCTGCGGCTGATAAATTGTTGGTAAAATCAGCAAATCATGTTCTAACAACTGCTGCGAAACCTGCTTGACAAAATTTCCCCGCACCCGATTTATCGGTATCTCAGAAAGAATTTCTATCTCAGTGGCACTTTTATTAGCTTGTTCGCGTTTTGTCGCCACTAACAAGACTTGCAAAGTCGCCTTAAGTTCCTGGGCCAAACTCTTAGCAATATCTACGGTTTCCGCAAATCCAAACCGATTCAAATCGCTGTCAGTTATCGCCAAAATAACTCTGGCTGTATTCTGGATAGGATAGGGAAATCGAGCAATTAGTACCGGTACGGGCGATCGCCTCACTATATTGTCAATAATGCTGCCAAAAAAATTGTCGCGAGTCGTGGAAAATCCCTTCCAACCGCAAACAATTAAACTAGCCTCGCGTTCGGTTGCGCTCCGCAGAATTCCGCGATCGATCGCATCATCTATCCTCGCGATCGGTTCCACCGCACAATCAGCGGCGTTAGCGACAGTTTCTGCAGCTCTCAAAAGTTGAGTTTGCTGCATTTTCTGTGCCGGCGAAATTGCTTCCCCGCGATCGGACAAAATATGCAGAGGTAGCAAAGTTCCCTGGGATGTTTTAGCTAAAATCAAAGCCAAACGCAGCAAATTATCTTCCGTATTCGGGTTAGCAACAGGTACTAAAACTCGATCTCCCCATGAATGCTTTCCCGAAGTAGCAGCCGGTAAACTCGACTCCGGCTCCTGCATTTGTTGACCCCACCGAGATACAATCCAAGGAGAAGCGACACAAGTTACTAAAATCATGGCAATGATGCCGTTCACCGTTACGCGATCGACCAATTCAATGTTAAAAGCCACCGTAATTGCAGCCAAAGTAGAAGCAGCTTGAGCAGCAGAAAGACCGAACATTACCATAATATTCGGAAACTTAAAACCAAAGATTTTCCCCGGTATCCAAGCTGCCAAAAACTTGCTCACCAATTCTGCTAAAATCATCACCCCCGCCACCAACAAAGACTGTGGCTGCTTCACCAAAATTAGCGGATCGATCAACATCCCCACAGAAATCAGAAAAAACGGCACAAACAGCGTATTCCCAATAAACTCAATCCGATTCATCAGCGGACTCATTTTGGGGATGATTTGAGTAATGGCAATTCCCGATAAAAACGCACCAATAATTGGCTCAATCTGAATCATTTCTGCTGCATAAGACACCAAAAATAGAGTGGCTAATACAAACATAAATTCGGCGTTTTCGTCATGACCGAATTTCTTGAAAAACCAGCGACCGACTTTGGGGACTCCCCACAAAGTAGCAAAAGTGTAGATAGCAAGAGATGGAATTAGAAATAGCCAAAAATCGAGAGTAAGATTTCCTTTGTGAGCTTTAACAACAACTGCTAGCACCAACAGTCCCAAGACATTTGTAATTAAAGTCCCGCCCAAAGTCGCAGTAATAGTCTGAGTTCGCATCAATCCCAATTTTGTGAGAATTGGTATGGCTAAAAGCGTGTGGGTAGCGAAACAAGAAGCGACTAAAATTGAAGCCAGCCAGCCATATCCCAACAGCAGCATTGCTCCCGTACCCAAAATCATCGGTAGCGAAAAAGTAGCCAGCCCAAATATGACAGCTTTGTCCGCATTGAGTTTGAGGTCGTCGAGGCTAGTTTCCAGTCCCGCTAGGAACATCAAAAACAGCAATCCTACAGTACCTAACAAAACAATAGTAGCGTCTCGTTGCAGCAAATTGAGACCGTTGGGCCCGACGATTACGCCTGCAATAATCAAACCGACTATTCCCGGTAGTCGCAAGCGCTCAAATACTAAAGGGGCGATTAGCATGATTGCTAAAAGAACAAGAAAGACGGGAACTGGAGCGGTAATTGGGCCGGTTAGCATAATTTTTTATCCTACATATTCGCACAGAATTGCTACTAATTTTTCCCTAAAAACTGTAAATATTTATCAATCTAAAGAGGGATTTTGGAAAAATTGCAGTTGTTATTGTTAATAACTACAATTGACCGGAATTGACCCGGTTTTTTAGCAAAATATCGCTTTGTAGTGAGGATTTTAGTCTTTATCTAAATCCGAGGACTTTAGTCCTCACTACAAACCTATTGAAAATTCAAAACTGGGAAAGGTTTTGCTGCTTCCATCTGCGCCGCCAAAGCAATTAAAGTTGCTTCCGCTGCCGGCCGCCCGATAATTTGAATGCCCACGGGTAAACCGTTATCATCTAAAATTGCGGGAAGTGCGATCGCAGGCAAACCGCTAGCATTAAATGGCGGACAAGGAGCAACCCAATTAATAATCCGCTGCAAAGTTTCCTCACAACTCAAATCAGCCCACTCGCCGATGCCAATTGGCGAGTGCATATAAGTCGGTAAAACTAAGACATCAAAATTTTCAAAGAATCCCACAATCCGCCGTGAAATAACCTGCATTTGATTCACCGCCCGCAGATATTCTCCCGCAGAAACAGTTCTTTCCAACAACCAGCGATTCATCGGTTCCAAAACTTTGCTGGGAATGCCACTTGCACCTGCCCCAGACTGCCAAATGGCTATAAAGGGTTCGATTAAACCCGTAAAATCGGGGCATCCCGGTTCGACATCGTGACCCAAATCTGCCAGTAATTTTACCGTATCGAGCACCGCTTGCTGACACACAGGCGCTGCCTCACCCACGGGAGCAATATTGGTAGAAAAAGCAATTCGCAGCTTGCCCAATTTTTCACTGGCAGACTCTAGAAACGTGGGATTTGGGTCTGGTAGCCAGTACGGATCGCCGGTTGTGTACCCTGACATTACATCCAAAAGTGCGGCCGCGTCAGCCACGGTACGCGCTAGAGGGCCGTTGGCAGAAATGCCGCTTAGGTAGTCTCCGACGGGTGCCCAGGAAACTCGCCCGCGCGATGGTTTGATGCCGACTAAACCGCAGGCGGAAGCTGGGCCTCGGATCGAACCGCCGCCGTCTGAACCTTGGGCGATCGCGCACAAACCGGCCGCTACAGCCGCTGCTGAGCCGCCGCTGGAACCTCCGGGCGTGTAGCCTAAATTCCAGGGATTGCGCGCGGGTCGGAAACCTGGGGGCTCGGTGTAAGGCAATGAGCCTATTTGAGAGGTTGCTGTTTTGCCCAGAATGTTAAATCCGGCTGCTTTGATCCGCCACACTACTGACTCGTTGTAGGGAGATATGTTACCGTGCAGTGCCTGAACTCCGTAAGTACAGGGAATGTCGGCAACTGGTGTCAAGTCTTTGATGGCGATCGGCACTCCGAAAAACGGTGGCAATTCCTCTGACTTGTTTAAGCCTGCTAGGTGTTCGGTTTGCGCTGTCGCTAGTTCGATCGCCCGATCGGCCGTTACTGTAAAATAACTACCAAGCTGATGGTTTAATCGATCGATCCGTTCCAAGTACAGATTTACAATTTCTAGAGGCGATACTTCCCGATCGCGGATCGACTTCGCTAATTCCAGGGCTGGAGTAAAAGCCCGATCGACAGAATTCATCGGTTTAAGTCCTTAACGGCTTTATTGAGTATCAATTTATACTTACTTGGTAGGTAAAAATGTGGGCTGGAAAAAAATATTTCCCATGTCAAAAATCCATATTCGATAGTAGCTCGATTTGACTCGCATCCTGCAAGGGGCAGAATATTTCCTTACGGGTGCAACGCCGTGTGCTCTTCTTTTGGGATAGACTGATCGGAATAGTCCAGCTTTTGTGCAAGAGACGCTCTTCGGGCGATCGGCATTGTGCCACTTCCACAAATCCTCTGTTCGAGTCAGCCTTCTCAGCAAACCAAGGTAGCGCATATGACACAACAGCACCCGCCAGCACCTCGCCCGCCCCTACCCGGAGCACCCCCACCTCCAGGGCTGCCCCGCCCTCCAGTCCCAGGCATTCCCAGAGCCGCAGGAATGCCCCCCCCACCAGCACCGCCAGCAGCCGCACCAGCAGCCGCACCAGCAGCCGCACCAGCGCCCGCACCAGCGCCTCAATCTTCAGCCACACCTAAAAACCCGAACTCTAGCAGCGGCGGAACTCCGAGTTTGAAAGAGCTAGTAATCCGAGCCAAAGAAGAAGGAGTATCCGACCTTCACCTCGGAGTAAACGAATTCCCTCGCTTCCGTACCAGGGGCGAAATTGCCGACATCGGCTATCCACAGACAGATTTAGATACGTTTTTTGGCTGGCTGCGCGAGTGCATGAGCGATGAAGAAATAGAAATTTTCCAAAAAACCCTAGACTTTGACGGCGCTTTCGACTTCGGCTTTGTCCGCATCCGGATCAGTTGCATGGACTCCTTGGCAGGCCCGGCGATGGTGCTGCGGCTAATTCCTGCCAAAATCATGACAATGGAGGAATTGAAGCTGCCAGATGTCTTTAAGAAAATATGCGGCTACCACAAAGGACTGATTTTGGTGACGGGCCCGACAGGTTCGGGCAAGTCTACCACCTTGGCCGCCATGATCGACTACATCAACAAGAATAAAGCCTACAACATCATTACGATCGAAGACCCGGTAGAATTTGTACACGAAAGCAAAAAATCCTTGATCAAGCACCGCGAAGTCGGCCGGCACACCCTCAAGTTTATGAATGCTCTCAAAGGCGCTCTGCGACAAGACCCGGATATGCTGCTAGTCGGAGAAATTCGGGACAGAGAGACGGTGGAAATCGCCCTCAAAGCCTCTCAAACCGGTCACTTAGTTGCAGGAACCCTGCACACCAACAGTGCGATTAAAACCCTGAACCGGATTCTGGATATGTTCGCGGCGGAAGAACAAGAGGCCATACGGGTGTCAATTTCCGAATCCCTAGTGGCGATTATTGCTCAACTGCTGTGCAAAACCACAGATGGTAAGCGGGCAGCTTTCCACGACGTTCTGATCAATACCGACGTGGTTAAGGAATACATTCTGAAGGGGCAGAATGAGGAAATTAATCAAATCATGATCAAAGATACTTATGAAGGCATGACGACGATGAATAAGTCGCTCTACGGTCTTTATCAAGAAGGCCGGATTACTGAAGAGCTTTGTGTAGAAAACTCGCCGGCCCCGAACGAAATGGCTCAGATGCTCCGAGGTCGAGTCTAAAATTCGAGTGTTAACTTTTAACAGTTAACTGTTAACTGTTAAAAGTTAACTTTTATGTGTGTACTTCATTGACACTCTCAGGGCTGAAGCCGCTGAGATTCTACTGACAGAATTAGACCAAGTGTATTACCTAAATCTAATCTCGTTACGGCCGTCAAACACCGTCTACTTAGTCATCCTAAGTCAAGCTTAGGTTACTAGCTACTTTTATTTTTAATGCTTTCAGAATCCATCACTAAGCCAAGACGCGGTACGCTCAACATCCTGCCATTATTAGCTCTTTTTGTGTTACCTCTCAATAGGCGTACTAAGTTGCAGGGATTTCTCCGATACTAGGATGTTTCAACACGTAGATGTTTTTGTTCTTACTCACAATTCAAATTGTACCACATTTTCAAGAACACGGGGACTGAAGTCCCTCGCGCCGCTTCCCTCTCAGGACTGAAGTCTCTGAGTTTCCCGCATCCCGTATTATTTTTATGAAAGTCGATCGCCCGAGTTTGCCGGAATTTTTCAAAGGCATTGCGCTGTTTACACCGGGGGGAGACTTAATCTATTGCATAGACCCCCGCAAGCAAAATCAGTGGCACTTGCAGTTGTGCGTAGCTTTACAGCAAATACTCGGTTTGTCGGAACCGCCACATTTTTTGATACCTTGCTACACGGCCACCGTTGACTGTTGGGGCGATCGGAGCGATCGAGAGTTGCGGGTTGTCGCCGAGGCATACCCGCCGGTGCTGCGCCATCAAACGCTGCTGAATGCCATTTTTGGCACTGGGGACTTGGTTTGGGAGGCCCGCAGCGACGAAATGTGCGAACCGATGGCAATCGCCACTTATCACAAACAATTCCCCGAACTCTGGGAAAATCACGACTTAGTTGTACAGTATCCCCTCTCGGTTGGGCGATCGGACTTTGGCAGTGTCCCGATCGTACCTCCCTCGCGCTTTGGACAATCTCTGCAGGTGGCGCTTCCCCAACCCGCAGCCATCACTCCACCGCCACCAACTCTAGGATACGTTTTGCGACTGTTTGTTTCCGGCATCAACCAGAGCACCGAACGCACCCTCGAAACATTACATCAATTGTTAGAACAATCCCTCAATCTTCCCTACACTTTAAAAGTAATTGATGTTTTAAAACATCCCGAACAAGCTGAGGCAGATCAGATTTCAGCAACACCTACTTTGATTAAAATTTGGCCAAAACCGGTGCGACGAATTGTCGGCGAATTGAACGATGCCGAAAAAATAGTGCGGTTGCTGAGCAATTCAGAATTTTAGATTTTAGCGATTATTGAATACTGGCGATCGCACTCGGTTTTTCAGGAGTATTCGCTGTGAAAAATCCAAGTGCTATCGCTGCCATTTTCGTCGGATTGACTCTCCGCACAGATGCTCGCAAAGTGGATAGGCTCAATCAGGAAGACAAACATCCGGCGCGCACAAACCCCCTAAATCTAAAGTTGTGACTTCCAGCGTATCCAACTCAACTCGCCGAATGACATGATTGTTTGTATCAGCAACAAACAAATGAGACCCGATCGCGCTCAAGCCTGAAGGTTCAGAAAACCGAGCCTTGAGACCAGTACCGTCAGCCAAACCTGCAGTACCATCTCCAATCATCGTTATGCAAGTACCGCTGCGGTGGTCGATCCGCTTAATTTTGTGATTGTAAGTATCAGCAACCCACAGATAATTTTGACTGTATTCCACACCCAAACAGTGCTGCAATCTCACATCTTCACCGCGGCCATCTTTATCCCCAAAACCAAACAGTTCACCGCTACCGCAGACAGTACGCACCTTCGGGTCTTCATCTACACCGAGGGCGCGAATCGAACTAATTTCGCTGTCAGCAACAAACAACTCCGATCGATCCGTAGCCAAGCCACTGGGCTGAGAAAAAGCAGATTCTGCCAGATTTCCGTCAACACAAGATTCCCGGCCCGTACCTGCATAAGTGGCGATCGTACCAGTATCTAACTGCATTTCCCAAATTTGATGCGAGCCCGCCATAGCGATAAAAAGTCGATCGCCAACCCTTTCTAAATCCCAAGGCGAATTCAATTTCGTTTCTAAACCCTTGCCGCTGCGGGGTGCAATTTCGTGACTTTGTTCGCCAGTACCAGCAACAGTTTCCACCCGCTCAGTTGTAAAATCAATCTTTCTGAGAGCGTGATTTTCCGTATCAGCAACATAAAGAATTTGACTTTCTGCATCAAAAGCCATACCTTGAGGGGCAGAAAACTCAGCTTCTTCAAACTTGCCATCAGTTAAACCCGCTTTCCCCGTACCTATGACGTGCAGCACTTCACCTTCAGTAGAGCTAACAACAATTCGATTGTGTCCAGAATCTGCAACAAACAAGCAAGAACCAACCAAGCTTTGTTGAACTGAGTTCGCAGGCCCCGGCAATACAGTTTCATCTACAGATTGATTGTCCTCAGTCATTTCGCCCAAAAGCGCCTCATGTTGGTGAAGCTGTTTTGCTTCCATTGAAGTAATGGCAAATGCCAGCACTTTACCGGGAAAAGCCAGCGGGGTTGACAGAGGTTTGCGCTGTTTTTCTAAGCTAAAACGAAGTTCTTTAAAGGCGATCGCATTTTTATCCTTATATTGAGCAATTAACTTGCCAACTAGCTGGTCAAGTGCTTCTCTATTGCCCTCGCCGGAAACAAAGCCGACGACATAACTTTCCGGATCTATCACCATTAAAGTCGGCCAAGAGCGAACGGCGTAGCTTTGCCAAACTTTCATGCCGCTGTCTACAATTACCGGATGTTCAATATCGTAGCGGAGAATAGCTTGGCGGATATTTTCTACTTCTTTTTCGTTTTCAAATTTAGCCGAGTGCACGCCGATAACTGTGAGGGAATCTTTATATTTTTGTTCGAGGTATTTTAAGTCTGGGAGGACGTGCAAGCAGTTGATGCAGCAGTACGTCCAGAAGTCGAGGAGGACGACACGCCCTTTTAAGGATTCAATGGATAAAGGTTTCTCGGTGTTAAGCCACGGGTACTTTACGGGGAATTCTGGTGCTCTGACGCGAGGCATGGCATCTCCTGGTAGGGTCTGAATAATTTTTTACCTTCTTTAATTTAGCGGGAAGTTTCACCGGATGGGGGAAAAGCGAGGTTGAGTCCGGGAACCGCTTGAGGGTACAGGCGAGACGCCTGTGCCACCAGGGGAGGGGGATGGGGCGATCGTATTACACCCTTGAATACTTTAGTCTGTAGAACTTTTGTATTCAAAGTTTTACTATCTTTTTTATGCAGCCTAGCAAACTAGACCAAATTTTAGGACTAGAAATACAACGTCGTCGCATAGAGAAACGTTGGTCACAAGAATATCTGGCAGAAGTCACAGGTTTGCACAGAACCTATATCAGCCAGCTCGAGCGAGGGCTAAAAAGTCCGTCTGTTAGAGTTCTCAGTCACATTACAAATGCTCTGGACATAACAATGGGTGAATTTTTACAAGCTGTAGAGAAACTCTTGAATGCTGACGGAAAACGAGATTGAAAGATTGAGGCAAGCGATTATTGCTACCATTGCATCTCCAGTTATCGGCTCGATAGAGGATTATACTTGGGAAGCAATTTTTCATTATGTCAAGGATATCCCTTTATCAGATCCAGCATTAGGACGCAGCAAACTTCTCTATGATGCTGTTGACTCCACGACGGCAACTGGTTGGTCACTCAAGTCTCTTCAATTGAATAGTCTTGCGGTTGTAAATACATTTTTGTTTGTAATTCAGAGAGCAGATGTTATCAAAAAGGCTGCCAAACTTGGTTTTCCTGGTTTGACCGAACAATCCTCACCTGCTGAACTGGGAGCAGCTATTGTTCAGCATTGGAACGAGAAAATTAGATCGAGTCAGGCAGCACAGAGCATTACCAATAGCTAGGTCGGCATACTGCTGAAAACCATTAGAGGATATGAATATATTTACTGTGAATTCCCTCTTGATCCACTTGACCCAAAGGCTTTTTCTTGGGCTTGGACAGTTGATAGAGTTACTGGAAGATCGGGAGCAGGGCTACAAGGCAATATTGCAGGTAAGCTAGAGTTAGTTTGGTACAAAAATCAAAAGCAACTTTTCAGAGCTAGAACCATTCCTCCAGAGGCAGTTCACATCGGGTTAAGCGAACTCGTATTACACTCGATCGATATGTGCACACTATTCTCTCAACTTTGCAAGATCAACTCAGCACACAGTCTTTTGACAGTGAACTTGGAGAATAGATGCAGCTATTGCTTTACCTAAAAGTGGGGGTACTGATTCTCCGATTTGAGAAGCCATATCAGTGTATGTTCCCAAAAAGTGAAAGTTATCTGGGTAAGAGTGCAATCTTGCAGCTTCACGAATCGTAATTGTCCGATTTTGGGTTGGATGAAAAAACCTGCCCGATCCTGGATGGAAAACCCATCTGGTGATAGTTCTTGCTGGTTTATCCCAGTAAAGTCTTCCATAGGCACCGCTATAGTGCTTTTTAGGAGCTAATTCAGGTGGCAAGTCTCTAGCATCTTGCCCTTCACTAAGAAGACGCACTCTTGACATTTGAATGGGACTCAAAGCACGAGCAACGTGATTGAAAAGTTTCGTACTTCCATTACGTATCATTGCTTGGTACGCAGTTTGGGATCGAAAAGGATAAACTTCAGCATTATATTCCTCTCCTGCGTTCAATGACGGCAAATCTCCAATCGCATCTCTAACTGTGACGACTGAAGAAATATTTGATTTTAGGAGACTGAGTTGGTAACAAGATTTCGTAGCTCTGTAATCGCTTCTAATCTCGCCAGCGTGTGTAGGTTCAGGGAATTGAAGTGGTTTATCTAAACTAGCCAGGAAAAAAGCCCTCGATCTGGTCTGCGGCACTCCATAATGCGCGGAGTTTAGCGATCCATAAGTGACTTTATAACCTTGCGACTCAAGTTGCTGTGTAATTTCATTCTTAACTACACCACCATAAGCTTTCAATATTTCAGGTACGTTCTCCATAACAACGTAAAGGGGTCTAAATTCCTGTACGAATTCTAAAAATGTCCGATATAACTGATTGCGAGAGTCGCTGAGGTAGCGATAGTCAGCAGGAATATTTCTTGAAAATCCTTGGCATGGGGGGCCGCCTATCAACTCTGTTAGTTCCTCTCTCTGCAAACCCAAACATAATCGCAAATCCAAAGGATTGAGCTCGCGTATATCCTGATGAATAATTTTGGTGTTTGGGTAATTGTGCTTATAGGTCTTTAGGGCTTTTGCATCAAGGTCGATCGCACATAAAGATTCAAAACCTGCCTGGTGGAATCCTGCCGTCAAGCCACCCGCACCAGAAAATAAGTCAATAATCTTGTGTGTAATTATCGAATACTATAGTATTAGGTGGATATCGTCAACCAAGTTCTTCAAAGAGGTTGAAAACCGCTGTATACCCGACGATTGGCAAAGATACCGGGTGATTGTAAATTGCAGATTTTACGGGCACACAGACAAAACCCGCTGCACTGGTTCAGAAGAACAGCAATAGTAGATTAGATTGAGCAACAAAACCCAACACTCTTGTATGTAACAAGACTTTTTTCAATGGGCGCGCTCGGTCCGCGCAGGCGGATGAAACTTTGTGTAGCTGCGGTTTAGCCCTTTTTTCTAACAGCAACCGCCGCCGTTATAGTGCCAAGTCGAATCAGTAATCAACACCTTATCCGGCATCAATCCCCCCAACTTCCCAGCCGTTTTATCGCACACCGCCGCCGGAACTCCCCGCTGCAAAATGTGACCCGCACCGTCATCAAATATCTCATCAGACCCCGCGTAAATCGCCGTCTTGCCAGTGAAAATACAAGCGCCATCCGGGGGGATGTCCACTTTAAAAGACACTGTATCGAGGCTTTCTAACAGCAAATCCGCATCCAATTTGTAATTGTGTTTGTCGAGCAACCGGTAAGGACGGCGCGCCCGGACTTCCACTTGCCCAAAGCCTACACCTACAAGGTGTTGAACGTATTCTGCGTAGGTCAGAGCCCCCGACAAACACAAGGCCCGCAAGCGTTGGTCTTCCTTCAAATGTTGCGGAATGGGGCGAGTTGCGATCGGATCGCTCATTAACAACCTACCCCCTGGCTTCAACACTCGATAGGTCTCTTTTAATGCCTTAGCTAAATCCGCCGGTTCAAAGATATTAAACAAGCAATTTTGTGCGACAACATCGACAGAGGCATCCGGCACCGGCAACGCAAAAGCATCGCCTTCGCGAATTTCTACAAAACTCGCATCAAACCAATCATTTTCTTGGGCTGCCTTTTGCAAGTTGCGTGCAGCCGCCTCTCGCATTGTTGCAACCGGGTCAACGGCAATCACTGCTCCTTGTTGTCGAGAAAAATAAGCAAATTGCAGTGCTTCTAAGCCGCCGCCGACTCCCACATAAAGCACGATGGGATTACCGACAAGTTCGGCGGCGTGAACTGTTGTGCCGCAGCCGTAGTTCATTTCTTGCATTTGTTGGGGGATGTTTAATCCTGGCAGTTGCAAGGGGCTGCTTTGGACGCAGCAAAGTCCGATTAGGGGGGTTTCGGCTACGTCGCTATAGAATTGGGCCGCAGTTTCGAGATAGGTCATTTTTGATTTTTCTGGTTTTTGTTTTTTACGGCTGATGCAGGCGGATTTACGCGGATGAACGCTGATTAATTCAGAAATATTTAGGTTTCAAATTTGACTTTTTGTTCGGATTTGGGCGGGTTTTCTGGTTCAACAACTGTTTGTTCTGGGGCTGATTGGGGGTTTTCGGGAGCGCCAACTGGGGGCGCTGGCGCTATCAGATTGGGAGATGTTTCTGGTACTGCAGGAGCGACTATTTTTGGTATTGGAGCTTTTTCGGTTATTTCTGGCAGAGTTGGAGAATTTGAAAAGGTATCGGGTTCGGTAACTTGATGCAAAAAGTTGCGGAACCGATTGTAGTATCCTCCATCTTCCTGTTTTTGTGTTGGGGGTGCTGTTGGTATCGGTTCTATTGTTTTAATTGGTTCTACAAGTTTGGGGGTTTGTAGTTGTGGGGTTGCTGTGGGTTGTGGTTCTATTTCTTGAACTGGTTCCACAATTTTCGGTGCTTCTAATTCTGGTGTTGTTGTGGGTTGTGGTTCTATTTCTTGAACTGGTTCCACAATTTTCGGTGCTTGGAGTTGCGGGGTGGCTGTGGGTGCGGGTTCTGTTATTTGAACGGGTGCAACTTCGGGAGCAATTGTTCTATCTAAGTTAGGTTGGGTTACTGGGGTTTCTGGAACTGCTGTTTCGGGTTCGGCTGCTGGTATTTTTTCTACTGTTGGTGGGGGTGTTGGTTCTGGGGTTGGGGTTGGTTTGGGTGTGGGGGCTTGGTAGGTGCGATCGACTATGCCGCGAGCATCTGCTACCGTTAGGGAACCCCGCACTAATTTGGAAAGGGTGTCTTGCCCTTGGGGTTGGTAATTTACCAGTTTGGCTGTGTTGTTAAAGGCGTTTTTGACGCTATTTCCCGCCTCGTCGATCAATTCTAGCTGTACCCAGTTTTTCCCTGGCTTGAATCCTTTAAGATATATAGGTTGCCATTGGTCGATCGCAAAGCTTTGGCCGTTAACTGTGGCTCGAATTTTCCAATCGAGTATTTCATCTTGGGAATTTTGTTGCGCCACTTGGTGCAGGGGAGCATTTGTCAGGTAAAAGTCGAGCATGATGGGTTCTGCCCCGTAGCTGCCTTGGGGGCTGTTGTACGTTAATAGAGGCAATGTTCGATCGGGATTATTGTTCTGTGTTTTAGTAAAAATGTGGAAGGTGGTTTGGGCGTAAGCACCTTCGTTTTTAAAGCTTTCTTCCCAGGGGCGAGCCGCGAACACCCGCAGGGTATGGGTTCCGGGTTCTAAGTCTGAGAGTGTTAAAGGCTGGTTGATGTCGTAAACTGCTGCATAAGGTTGGTTGTCTAATAAAACTTGCAGGTGGGGCCCCAAACCCAAGTTTGCGTCTTTGAAAAGGGGTAAGTTCTTTACTTGGAACTGAACGGACACATTTATATCCTGAAGCACTTCGTCAGGTTTGGGATTCAAAATACTAATTTGAGGCTGATATATTTCTAGCGCCTGACGCAGTTGTTGAATGGCTTCTGGGGGAGAAACCTCTGAGATTTTGTTTGCTGGGGCGGTAGCTGAGCCGCTCTTGTTCCCTGATGCGGGGAATTCGGACTCGCGCGCCCCACAACTTGCTAAACCGAAAATTAATACTGCTGCTGCGAACAATGCCACCAGCCTGCCCGCAACCGTTCTGTGCCAATTGATGCCAATCACGCAACCATACTCCTAGAAGCCTTCTCATAGGGAACTATAGCCCAAAACTGAATGTTGTATTGGGGAATTGCGGATCGAGAATTCCTGAGAGCTCTCTTCCTTGGGTTGGGGCTATGCGGGCGACTAATCCGAGCTCGCGAATAAATCTCGCAGCCGTTTTCCCAAAAATCTCTCTATAAACTGAGTATTCCTCAATTATCTTATCTTTGAGTTTTGTAAATTTAATTGCAATACCCCTTGACTTTTGCAAGGCTATGTGAAAAATAAAGGGCTAATTCCATCAAGAATAGAAGGTTTTTTAAGTATTGTTAACAAGCGATGAATAGTCCTGTAGCAAGCTTATAATTCATAAAACTCCCTCAAAAGGAGCAGCCGCATCAAACCTGATATTAAGGATGCGATCGGTTGCTTCAGATAACGAGAAGAGTTGGCAGTACCCAGATATATTGTTAGGGACACTGGGGAACTGGCTTCTTTAGAGAAGCAAAACGCTTGGGGAAACGGTACACCTGCATCTAACTCTACAAAGAGTGAAGTGCAAGCAGTATCGGTAAACCGAGAATACCCCACCTAATTAAGCGTGGGAAATGTCAGATACAGTATTCAGTTCTCGTTCCTTGTCTTACCGAGAGGAGAGTCTTCATGACCATTAGTCCTCCAGAGCGAGAGGTAAAAGTTAGGGTAGTAGTCGATAAAGATCCCGTTCCAACTTCTTTCGAGAAGTGGTCTAAACCGGGACATTTCGATCGCACTCTAGCTAAGGGGCCAAAAACCACCACTTGGATTTGGAACCTCCACGCTAACGCTCACGACTTCGACAGTCATACAAGTGATTTAGAAGACGTTTCGCGCAAAATCTTTAGCGCTCACTTCGGCCACTTGGCAGTAATTTTCGTATGGTTAAGCGGCGCATATTTCCACGGCGCTAAATTCTCCAACTACGAAGCTTGGCTGACAGATCCAACAGCCATTAAGCCCAGCGCTCAAGTGGTTTGGCCGATTTTTGGTCAAGAAATTTTAAATGCAGATGTAGGCGGCGGCTTTCACGGAATTCAGATCACCTCTGGTCTGTTTCAACTGTGGCGCGCTAATGGCATCACTAACTCATACCAGCTATATTGCACTGCGATCGGCGCTTTGGTAATGGCAGCTTTGATGCTATTTGCCGGTTGGTTCCACTATCACGTCCGCGCTCCGAAACTGGAATGGTTTCAGAACGTAGAATCGATGATGAACCACCACTTGGCAGGTTTGCTAGGCTGCGGATGCTTGGGCTTTGCAGGACAACAAATTCACGTTGCTCTGCCGATAAATGCTTGCATGGACGCGATAGATGCAGGCGCACCCCTGACAGTGGGCGGCAAGCTGATTAAAACAGTTGCTGATATCCCCCTGCCGCATGAGTGGATTTTGACACCGGGCTTGATGGCTGACATCTACCCGAGTTTCGCAAAAGGTTTAACCCCCTTCTTCACCCTCAACTGGGGCGCAT
Organism: Microcoleus sp. CZ3-B2; assembly: GCF_036705055.1. Taxonomy (NCBI): domain Bacteria; kingdom Bacillati; phylum Cyanobacteriota; class Cyanophyceae; order Oscillatoriales; family Microcoleaceae; genus Microcoleus; species Microcoleus sp. CZ3-B2. The sequence goes on from NZ_JAUBTN010000065.1 coordinate 17,295, forward strand.
ACGCAGACTTCCTGACCTTCAAAGGCGGTCTGAACCCTACTACAGGCGGTTTGTGGCTGACAGATACAGCGCACCATCACTTAGCTTTGGCAGTGCTGTTCATCGTCGCCGGACACTTCTATCGCACGAACTGGGGCATTGGCCACAGTTTCAAAGAAGTTCTGGAAGCTCACAAAGGCCCCTTCACTGGCGAAGGCCACAAGGGAATGTACGAAATTTTCACACAGTCTTGGCACTGCCAACTGTCGTGGAACTTGGCCTGGATGGGCTCTTTGAGCATCATCGTGGCTCACCACATGTACGCGATGCCTCCGTATCCGTACATCGCAACCGACTACCCGACTCAGCTATCCCTGTTCACCCACCACATGTGGATTGGCGGATTCCTGATTGTTGGAGCAGCGGCTCACGCAGCAATTTTCATGGTGCGAGATTACAATCCGACTCAGCACGTTAATAACTTGCTCGATCGTGTAATCCGCCATAGAGATGCAATTATCTCTCACCTCAACTGGGTTTGCATATTCTTAGGCTTCCACAGCTTCGGTTTGTACGTTCACAACGATACAATGCGGGCTTTCGGTCGTCCTCAAGATTTGTTCTCGGATACCGGGATTCAGTTGCGTCCGATATTTGCCCAGTGGGTGCAAAACATCCACGCTTTGGCTCCGGGAACAACAGCGCCTAATGCTACGGAAATCGTCAGCCACGCTTTTGGCGGCGGTGCAGTAGTAGTCGGTGGCAAAATAGCGATGATGCCGATCGAATTGGGTACGGCGGACTTCTTAATCCACCACATCCACGCTTTCACAATTCACGTTACAGTCCTGATTCTTTTGAAGGGCGTGTTGTTTGCACGCAGTTCACGCTTGGTTCCTGACAAAGGTAACTTGGGCTTCCGGTTCCCTTGCGACGGCCCCGGCCGTGGCGGCACCTGCCAAGTATCCGGTTGGGATCACGTTTTCCTCGGCTTGTTCTGGATGTACAACTGCATCTCGATCGTGATTTTCCACTTTAGCTGGAAAATGCAGTCGGACGTGTGGGGAACAGTATCGCCAGACGGCACAATTTCTCACATCACCGGCGGCAACTTCGCACAAAGTGCGATCACGATTAACGGCTGGCTGCGGGACTTCCTGTGGGCGCAAGCTTCTCAGGTAATTCAGTCCTACGGTTCGGCACTGTCGGCCTACGGTCTGATGTTCCTAGCCGGACACTTCGTATTCGCTTTCAGCTTGATGTTCCTGTTCAGCGGCCGCGGCTACTGGCAAGAACTGATTGAGTCCATTGTTTGGGCTCATAACAAACTCAAAGTGTCTCCGTCGATTCAGCCTCGCGCTCTGAGCATTATTCAGGGTCGGGCAGTGGGTGTAGCTCACTACCTCCTGGGAGGAATTGTCACTACTTGGGCATTCTTCCTAGCGCGAATCATCTCGGTAGGGTAAACTACCTTTAGGTTTTGGATTCAGGATTTGGGAGCAATCTCAAACCCAGAATCCAAACCTCGGAACCGAACCTCTTCAACGTTCAGGATTCAGGATTAATCAAGGCTTATGGCAACGAAATTTCCAAAATTTAGCCAAGACCTTGCCCAAGACCCGACCACACGGCGGATCTGGTACGGGATTGCCACAGCGCACGATTTTGAAAGCCACGATGGCATGACCGAAGAAAATCTTTACCAAAAGATTTTTGCTTCTCACTTCGGCCACCTAGCAATCATTTTCTTGTGGACTTCGGGCAGCCTGTTCCACGTAGCATGGCAAGGTAACTTTGAACAGTGGATTAAAGACCCCCTAAATGTCCGCCCGATCGCTCACGCGATTTGGGACCCTCAATTCGGTGCTCCAGCAGTAGAAGCTTTCACTCAAGCTGGCGCTTCTAACCCTGTTGACATCTCTTACTCCGGCGTATACCACTGGTGGTACACCCAAGGGGTTCGGACTAACGGCGACCTGTATCAAGGAGCTATCTTCTTGCTACTGCTGGCTTCTGTCATGCTGTTCGCAGGTTGGTTGCACCTCCAGCCCAAGTACCGCCCGAGCTTGTCTTGGTTCAAGAATGCTGAATCTCGCCTCAACCACCACTTGGCTGGTTTGTTCGGTGTCAGCTCTTTGGCTTGGACGGGTCACATGGTTCACGTTGCTATCCCCGAATCTCGCGGACAGCACGTAGGTTGGGACAACTTCTTGTCAACTCCGCCTCACCCAGCAGGTTTGGCTCCGTTCTTCACGGGTAACTGGGGCGTATACGCCGAAAACCCAGATGCAGCGAGCCATGTCTTCGGTACTGCCGAAGGCGCAGGAACAGCAATTCTGACTTTCTTGGGTGGCTTCCATCCTCAGACAGAATCTCTGTGGTTGACAGACATTGCTCATCACCACTTGGCGATCGCAGTTCTGTTTATCGTTGCCGGTCATATGTACCGGACTAACTTCGGTATCGGTCACAGCATCAAAGAAATGTGTGACGCCAAAGATTTCTTTGGCAAAAAAGTTGAAGGCCCGTTCAATATGCCTCACCAAGGCATTTACGAGACCTACAACAACTCGCTGCACTTCCAATTGGGTTGGCACCTCGCTGCTTTAGGCGTGATCACCTCCCTGGTAGCACAGCATATGTACGCGATGCCTCCCTACGCTTTCATGGCGCAGGATCACACGACAATGGCTGCGTTGTACACCCACCACCAGTACATTGCTGGTTTCATCATGGTCGGCGCTTTCGCCCACGGAGCTATCTTCTTGGTGCGGGACTACGATCCTGAAGCAAATAAAGGTAACGTGCTAGATCGCGTGTTGCAGCACAAAGAAGCGATTATCTCTCACTTGAGCTGGGTCTCGCTGTTCTTGGGCTTCCACACTCTCGGCCTGTACGTTCACAACGACGTTGTAGTCGCTTTCGGAACTCCCGAAAAACAAATCTTGATTGAACCAGTGTTCGCACAGTTCATTCAAGCTGCTCACGGAAAGGCTCTGTACGGCATGGACGTACTGTTGTCTAACCCTGACAGTATTGCTTCTACCGCTTGGCCGAACTACGCTAACGTGTGGCTCCCAGGCTGGTTGGACGGAATTAACAGCAGCACTAACTCTCTCTTCTTGGCGATCGGACCTGGCGATTTCTTGGTTCACCACGCGATCGCCCTTGGCTTGCACACCACCACCTTGATTTTGGTCAAGGGCGCTCTGGATGCACGCGGTTCTAAGCTGATGCCGGACAAAAAAGACTTCGGTTATGCTTTCCCTTGCGACGGCCCCGGCCGTGGCGGTACCTGCGATGTCTCTGCTTGGGACGCCATGTACCTGTCTGTCTTCTGGATGCTGAACACCCTAGCTTGGGTAACGTTCTACTGGCACTGGAAGCACCTAGGCATCTGGGAAGGAAATGTGGCTCAGTTCAATGAGTCTTCTACCTATCTGATGGGCTGGTTCCGCGATTACCTCTGGCTGTATTCTTCTCAGTTGATCAACGGTTACAACCCGTATGGTACTAACAACCTGTCTATCTGGGCCTGGATATTCTTATTCGGACACCTGGTTTGGGCAACTGGTTTCATGTTCCTGATCTCTTGGAGAGGTTACTGGCAAGAGCTGATCGAGACTTTGGTTTGGGCTCACGAGCGCACTCCTTTGGCTAACTTGGTTCGCTGGAAAGACAAGCCTGTGGCTTTGTCGATTATCCAAGGTCGTTTGGTTGGCTTAGTTCACTTTACTGTGGGCAACGTCTTCACTTACGCAGCCTTTGTAATTGCCTCGACGGCCGGGAAATTCGGGTAACTCTGAACTCTGGTTTCTAGGTAATTAAATGAAATCCCCTGCCTTCTGGCGGGGGATTTTTTTTTGTATATGTTCGTTAATGGAAATGAGAGGAGCAAGTTTGCATGGCTAAGTTGCCAGATGAAATTATCACAAGTGCATTGAACTTACAGCGCAGGCTATTGGAAGGAATTGATGCAGCCAAAGCAGCAGAATCTGCAATTTTTGAACAATCTGGGGAGACAGATGCAACAGCTACAGTTTTAGACCAACTTCAAAATTCTGCTGAAAGGCTAAGAGAGCCTTACTCTCGTCTATACACCTTGTTACTGCGGATTGCTGAGGCTCAGCCCGCCTCCTCTGCTATGCTAGATTTACTAGATCGGAGCATTGAGCAAGGACAAGCTGCGCTTGATGCGTCATCCGCAAGTGTTCAAGAAGCTAAAAGGGATTGGAACATATTATGAACGAGCAAAAACAAATTCCCGATCCAGAAAAAGTTAAGCAAACTGTTGCCATGCTTCGGGACAGCAATCGAATGCTTGAAGCTTGGACTCAAACACTAGATGAACTAATTGCGATGGTAGAAGCTGATATTCGCAATAGTCCGATTAATGTTCATCGGCGGGAGAATGCGAAGCGGTTGGCTGAGTCTGTTAAGCAGGAATAAGAATAGTCTGATGCAGAAACGAAAGAAACAACGAAAGAAACGTGGTCTACTCGAAACAGTTGTTGGTATTGGGATTCTGGCTGTCATTGTGCTTTTTACAAAGGAGTTCAGTCCTAGTCGTTCTCCTTCTACAATTACATCGATCGCAAAACCAGGATGTACTATTAAAGGCAACATCTCGATAGATACAGGCAACAAAGTTTATCACCTTCCGGGCATGGAAGATTACGAATCAACAGTTATCGATCCAGCTAGCGGTGAGAGATGGTTTTGCACAGAGTCAGAGGCAATCGCCAATGGTTGGCGTAAAGCACCGAGGTAGCCCCAGCATCCCAACAACCGAGCTGTACCGGAACATATAGCCGAATTAAGAATCAATGCCAAAAGTTAAGAGAATAGGCGAGTTCAAAATCTGTTGTCTTACTTGATTATGAAACTAATGGCGATCTAGATAATCTAAATAAACCTCTTTCTCATGCTTGCTTAATTGTGAAATTATTGAAAAGTGATTGGTCGTAAAGATGAAACTGTTGAACTGGTTTTCTTCAATCCCTCAAATCTCCCCATTCACCTGCATCTGATGCACCTTGTCAGCCAATTCTTGCAGGCGCTTTTCCTCCAACTCGTCGATCGCCAGCATCCCAACATAAATGATTTCCTTCAGCGTTAGTCGGGTTGCTAGCGCCTTTTTCTGCACAAGATCCTTGATAATTGGGCTGACTCCAATGGCGGTACTGGCTCTAGTCACAAAACTAACGGGAGATTAACAACTTTGACTCAATCAAAGCACCTTTAACCTGAGCTTTTAGCTGCGATGCAAAGTGCTTAAGCGCGTCTTGACAAGACGAAATACAACGGTTGATACCCGAAGGGTGGAAAGGGCGATCGGCTTATTCCTCAATAATCTCCACCAAGTCCTCAATCATCACATCAAATGCCCGCGCTAACTTGTACAGGGCGGTAAAGTCAACCATTGATATTTCTGAACGACGAGCATAGCTGGTTATGGTGCTGTAGATCACGCCCGATCGCTCAGCCACCTCCTTAAATGTCCAGCCCCTCTCGGCCGCTAGCTCTCGCACTTTAACTCTGACTAAACCCATGCTTGACAAATAATGCAGTTGCGTTTTAAAATAATTATATCTGAAAAAGCGATCGCCCCAATCTCGAATGCTCAAGGTCGATCGGCTATTCTTCCAAAACCTCAACCAAATCCTCAATCATCACATCAAAAGTTCGAGCTAACCTCCGCAGGCAAGTAAAGTCTACCATTGCCATTTCAGGACGACGAGCATAGCTTCTGACGGTGCTATAAATTACCCCAGAGCGATCGGATACTTCCTTAAGCGTCCAGCCCTTCTCCGCCGCTAGTTCCCGAATTTTTAGCCTGACTAAACCCATGCTTGAGAGTTGATGCAATTGCGTAGTTATTTTATAAATATAGATTATTTTGACCGAGGATGCTCAAGGTTGATCGGCTATTCCTCCAAAATCTCTACCAAATCCTCAATCATAATATCGAAAATGCGAGCCAACCTATGTAAGTAGGCGAAATTAACGGTTGTCATGCCTTGACATTGGGCATAGTTTCTGATGGTGCTGTAACCAATGCCCGATCGATCGGAAACTTCCTTAAGCGTCCATCCATTCTGCTCTGCAAACTCCCGAATCCGCAACCTAACTAAGCCTTTACTCATACTTGCTTGACAAATGACAATATGCTGTCGTTTAATATTATGTATCTGAAAAAGCGATCGGCTATTCCTCCAAAACCTCAACCAAATCCTCAATCATCACATCAAAAGTTCGAGCTAATTTCAGCAGTAAGGTAAAGTCAACCGTTGTCAGCCCGGGACAGCGGGCATAGTGCTTGACAGTGTTGTACACCACCCCAGAACGTTCTGAAACTTCTTTGAATGTCCAACCTTTCTCGGCGGCTAGTTCTCTGACTTTAATTCTAACTAAACCCATGCTTGACAATGGGTGTCATGACACCTTACAATAATTTTATCTGAAAAAGCGATCGCCCTCTGGCCTCGAAAACTAAAAGGCGATCGTTTTGAAAACTTAAATAGACAGTTACTAGCTGTCTGACCTACCATCAATAGATTTATCTACAATCAGAATAGGCACTTACTATGATATCAGATACTTCGAGAAAATCATCGACGATCGCAGAATCAAAGATAATTCATAAATCTCCCATCCTGCATCCGCTGGCGCGATTCGTCACCGAAGAAACAGTCGCACTGCTGTTCGATATCGCAGTAGACGACATTTACCGCATCGAATGCTGCCGCTACATGGTTTACGTGCACGGTAAAAGCATCAGCCGGTTTGTCAGCTACGCCGATTTTCCCCCAATTCTAGAAGTAAAGCCGATCGCCCTTCAAGATTTTGGCAGATGGTACAAACGCTGGAAAAGCAAGCTAGCACCGGCATTTTGGACTAAATTCTACACGCACAAGTTTAAAAAAGCTGTTTCAGTTGACAGATTGCTGGAGTGGGGGCTCTTGGTAGCTAATGTTAAATCGGTGATTTCAGGGGCCGGGCTGCAACAGTTACGAGATGTTTACGCCCAAGAAAAAGATTTAATGGAAAAATTTTAAAGTGCGATCGCACGAGCAACTGTGAGAATGGGCACAGGCACAATTCAAATAAATGGCTAATGGATACAATGGAGGTAGAAAATGGACAATCACCATGCCTAGAAAAATTCGCGAGTTAAAAGCTCAGATTACCCGCGAAGGCTTTATTTGGCAAAACGCGGAAAAGGTAGCCATGAGAGATGGCAGGATCCTTTGATTTGCAAAACCTTAACAATTCCCCGCAAAGACGGAGATGATGTGCCACGCTATGAGAGAGAAACAATTGGCAATATTGTTAGCGGAACTCGACGAGTTAAAGCAAAAAGATTCATGAATCGATACAGTATGAGCCTCCAATGGTCTGACGAAGATCAACTTTTCCTAGTGACGATTCCAGAATTTGCCGATCGCGTTATCATGTCCTGTACCCACGGCAAAACCCGCGAAGCAGCCATCCGACATGGCGAAGAAGTGCTCGAAATGTATCTATAAGCTTGGCAGGAAGAAGGTGAACCCATCCCGGAACCTAGCATTCTTCAAATCGCCTGAGTATCATCCAAAGCCGAAAAGTTTGTGAATCGCAGCTATCCTTCTTCGTGAATCGCCTGTTCTCTTTGTCTATTAAACTGAGACAACTAGATGATGGAATTAGACTATTGATTAATTGCTGATTTTACCGATCGCGATTTAACTTTTAAAACACTTCATCCTCTATTCCTACCCACCATTCCCCTAGATTCATTAAATCCTGCTGGATATCGGCAAGTTCTGTCATATATTCTTCAGCAGAAATTTCCGATCGCCTTTCTTGCAATTTTTTCAGTCGCAATTGCACTAACAGCCAAGGTTTGGAAATTCCGTCTGTTGCTTCGATATATTTAGCTACGTCTTTGCTGTTCACGGTTATTGGTTATTGGTTATTGGTTATTGGTTATTGGTTATTGGTTATTGGTTATTGGTTGTTGGTTGTTGGTTATTGGTTGTTGGTTGGTTGTTTGTTGGTTGTTAGTAATTAGTTATTAGTCATTAGTTATTATTCTTCTTTAGACCTCTTGCATAAATCTGCGAGGGATGGAAAACGCAGATTAACGAAGATGGATTTCAAGATTGTTTGCGATTTTTGCAAAAAGTTTACTAATAACTAATGACTAATGACTAATGACCAATGACTATTTGTAATCTGAAGTCTGAATGTTCTTCAACTTCGCTGCGTATTTCATGCCGTATTCCGGGCGGCAGAAGCGATCGATCTGAGACTCGAAAAACGCCCGATTTGCCTTCAAATGTTTCGGATTCGGGTCATCCAAAGGATACAACAGCGCCGTTCGCAAAGCTTGAATCACTCCCGAAGTAACGCAGTACATCGATCGCTGGAACGTTACGCCAATTTGATTGAGAATATCATCTTCGCCGCGACACCGCTGTTTGTAGAAATCCATCAAATAAGGCGGCAGGAAGTGCAGCATATCTTGTGCTAGTAAAGTCGGCGGAATTCCGGCAGTACCTACTGGGAATTTATCTGCATACAAAACTCCGTAGTGGAAGTCTTTTTGATCGTCGGGAACTTCCCTGGCTTGCGCGTTGTACGATTTGGTTCCCCGGAACGGCGAAGTGCGGTAAAATATAGCTTCTACATAAGGTAGCGCCGCTTCATACAGCCAAGTGAAACCTTTAGATTTCGGGATTATTTCGTAGGTTTCCCCGTCGATGACAACGTGGTGGTAAATCGGACGACCGGCGATCGCAAATATGCCATTTGTGATGAAATCCATCGCCTGCGGGACTGTGGTAACTTTGCCTTCGTCGTACAAGTCGGAAACTTCAAAAAACACCGGGGCCATTACTTCCCAAAACAAACCGAGATTGCTGTAATAAGACATCTGGCGGCACTGTTCTAAAAACATTTCGGGGAATGCTTTGTGCAGCGCCAGCATGAAGGGGTCTTTTTTGAAGTAAGCTTTAATGGCGCGATCGGCATTAGCTTTGTATTCGTCGGTGTCGAGATAAGGGTCAAACTGATTGACGGGAACGTACATCCCCCGGTGCCAAAGCATCGACCTCATGACCTCTTCGGCAAATTCCATGTTAATGCGATCGTGCCACAAATGGTGAAACAGTCTTGGCTTTTTACCAATTTCCCCTTTTTCCATGAACTCCAAAAGTTCTGGATGGGCGCTACCAGTCCCCCGCCAAATCCGCAAATCTGCACCGTCACCTGCATAGTGATTTTGCAAGTCTAAATACTCCTGGGGTAAGAAGTATTTAAAGAAGGGAAGCGGGTGTAAAAATACCCGTTCGGCGATGTAAAGCAAATCCCGCCAGTAGAAGTCCATCGGCACCGCGTAGGCTTTCCAAATCGCGATAATTTGCATCAGATTTTCCGGCGTATCGGGAATCATCGCGCCGCCGGCTTCCAGCCTGTGGATTACATCTGCAAATTCGTGCTTGGAAGGAGGGAGTTTAGTTGCTGGTTTTGTAGGAGTTTGTACCATTTTTTTTCCTTAGTTTGAATCAAATTTTAAATCTTTCTACTCGTTCCCAGGCTCTACCTGGTAATGCAGAACCGGAGGCTCTGCCTCCAATTTGCCCGCTCAAAAGCGAGGCAGAGCCTCTGGATTTCGGTTCCCAGGCTCTGCCTGGGAACCAGTTAAAACCCGGTTTATAGCCGTGTTGGTGCGTCTGGAAATTTAGGAATTGTCCTAGTTACCGGCCATCTACTTTTGAGCAATTCTCAGCTATGCGGACAGATAGCTAGGATTTTTGCCTTTATCTTTTCTTTCCAGACCAAGGCGGCGGGCCTTGGGGAGAGCGGATGTTGATAACTGAGCCGTTCGATAAAGTAACAGAAAAAGCATCAAACTCGCCGTCATCCATCTCGCCCACAACTGTTATTGTTTCGCCTTTTGATACATTAATATTGCGCCACGAGCGGGGGCCGGCATCGACTACAATTGTACCGCTGCCGTCGTCTAGAATCCACTCATTTTCATCAGATTCTCCAAAACCGACTACTTTGCCAGATATCGTAATTCCTGCTCTTACTTCTGACAACTCCCTGATTCGGGTTTGAGCTTGTGCCAAAGCAGAATTTGCTGCTAGTGAAAGAGTGGTTGTAACTGCGAACAAACTAAAAAGTATTTTCTGTTTCATGAGTTTTCATTTCCTCGTAATCAGTGCTATTTTGTCAGTCGCTCAAACTCTAGCCTCTATTTTTTAAGCACCAGTTTTTGACGGATGTATCCTACTTTAACACATTTATAATCGGCTGGGATAAGGAAGAAGAAGAAAGCAGAAAGAAGAAGAAAGCAGAATCATCAAAGACTCGTATTTTTTCTATCCTCTACTTTCTCACGCTCTATTTATCCGGCTGATAGCTGACAGCTACTTGAGAATATCTACCCGTTGACAGAGTTACTGCCATCGCATTTGTAGTAGATTCGCTCCACTTCAACAGCCACACCGGTTGCACTCCCAAGAAGAAAATGAGACTGGCTAAAACTAGGGCTGGCATATTTTCGGAAAACTTAACCGCAGGGTAGTAAGCCGTGGCGTTGTCCAACTTTCCAAAACAGGTGCGGTTGAGCAGAATTACAAAGTAAACTGCTGTTAACCCGGAGGCTAAAATGCACAGTAAAGTCGGAATTGGAAATGCAGAAAAACTTCCTTGGAATACTAAAAATTCGGCGATAAAACCGACTAAACCGGGAATGCCGGCGCTTGCCATGCCTCCCAAAACTAACAGCGAACTTGCTGTGGGCAAACCTCGCAGCGGATTCATCAAGCCGTTGAGCACGTCCAAATCCCGCGTGCCGGCTTTGGTTTCGATGATGCCTACTAGATAAAACAGCAAAGCTAAAATCAAGCCGTGGCTTACCATTTGCCCGACTGCACCGATTAAGGCGAGTTTTGTTCCCGCGGCACAGGCGACGAGGATGTAGCCCATATGCCCGATCGAACTATAGGCTACCATGCGCTTGATATCTTTTTGGGCGATCGCGCTCAAAGCACCGTACATCACGCTGACTGTCCCGATTATCGCTAAACCGGGAGCGACAATCGACCAAGTTTCGGGAAACAACTGCAAACCAAACCGAATTAAGCCGTAAGTTCCCAATTTCGCCAAAACACCTCCCAACAAAATTGCTGTTGCTGGCGAAGCTTCGACGTAGGCATCCGGCAGCCATGTATGCAGGGGCACTAAGGGAATTTTAATTCCCAACCCAATCAGCACAATAGTTAGCAGGATTAATTGAGTTTTAAAGGACAAATCTTGAGTAGTAATCGCGCTGTAATCGAAGTTTAAAGAACCGCTCAGCCAAGCTACGCCCAAAAATCCCGCTAAAACTAAAAGTCCCGAAACAGCCGTATATATCAGAAACTTCATCGCAGCATATTCGCGTTTCTTGCCACCCCAAATCGCAATTAAGAGGTAAAAAGGAATTAATTCTAGCTCGTAAAAAAGTACGAACAACAGCAAATTTTGAGACATCAATGCCCCAACGACACCCGCATTGATCAGCAAAATCATCGCGTAGTAAAGCTGGGGACGAGCTATCCCTTCGCCGGTGCCGTAAATCACTAATAGCGTCAACAATCCGGTTAAAACAATTAGCGGCAAAGATAAGCCGTCAACCCCTAAGTTGTAGCTCAAACCTAATTGGGGAATCCAAGGCAAATATTCTTGAAATTGCAGTCCTGAATTTGTCGTGTCAAATTGAGTCAGCAGCAAGATATTCAACAGGAAAACAGCAACAGCGAAGGCGGAGGCTATTGAGCGCAGTCGCATTGCATTGATATTTCCTGGTAAGAAACCCACCACCGCAGCGCCCAACGCGGGCAACCATAGCAAGGCACTAAGCATAATTTGTGAACAGTGAAGAGTAAACAATCTATTTCCTGCGCTTTTGCGATTAACAAGTTGAGATTTCAAATGTTGATTTAATCCCAAATTATTAATCGCAAACTGCATCAGGAATCAGCAACAATACTGATAGCACCCGTGTCTAAATCGTAGTATCCACCAACAACTTTCAGTTTGTTCTCCTCAATTAACTTAGAGATAACTGGAGACGCTTTCAACCTTTTAGCTTGCAGCAAAACATTAGCTTTGACCGCATTTTCTAGATGATCGCCCGGTTGGTTTTTCGAGCTTTCTACAGCAGGCTTAATTGAATCGACTAAACTGCCAATTTGGCCGGGAACTTGAGCGCCTTTGAGGGTTGCACCTACCGCACCGCAGTTTTCATGCCCGACTACCATCAACACTTTTGCTCCCAACAACAGCGTGCCAAATTCCAAGCTGCCAATTTCTTCTGGGGTAGCCACATTTCCGGCCACGCGACAGATGAATAAATCTCCAAATCCCTGATCGAAAATAATCTCGGAAGGAAAGCGGGAATCTGCACAGCCGAGAATAGCAGCAAAGGGTTTTTGACCTTTGGCTACTTCGGTGAGCCTGGATAAGTCTTGGTGGGGATTTGTACGTTTTCTGTCAACAAATCGCTTGTTCCCGTCCATTAACTGTTTTAAAGCTGCATCGGGACTCATGTCATTTTGAGCAATTGCTGGTGCCGGTGCAGCCACATCAGCGCCTACTCGTGCTGCGAGTATTCCTGTACCTATTGCTCCTGCTACAAATTTGAGTGAATTACGTCGGGAAAGATTGACTGGTCGGTTATTGTCTTTCATGTACTTGGGATTGTTGGATCGGGTTTGAAATCTTTATTCGAGAATTCATTTATTTAAGATTTTAGGTTATAAATGTCACCTAAAATTTTAAGTATTTGAAATCTTTATTTGAGAATTCATTTATTTAAGATTTTAGGTTGTAAATGTCACCTAAAATTTTAAATGTTATATCTCTTTACCCGCCAACAATCAGCGAGAGACGAGCCAACAAAGGCCAGCTTACTAGCAGTCCCAAAAGTGCAACTCCGAATAAAATGGTCAGGGCGTAAAATTGAGTTTGACCGTTGACGTTGTATTTGAGACTTTGACCGCCTAAAACTGTGGCAAAACCTATTAAATTTACGAATCCGTCAACAATATTGCGATCGACCCAGGATATGATTTGGGATACCAGACCGACGGCAAATACCACTGTGACGCGGTAAAGTTTGGCGGTGTAAAAGTCGTAGGCAAAGAAGTCTTGTACGGCTTGAGAACCAATTCGCACCGGTTTTTCCCACTTTTCGTTGAGATAAATAAATGCCCCTGCACCGATGCCGATCGCACTTGACAAAACCAACAGTCCGGCCGCAGTATAATTCAAAGTTGCCAAAGGCAAAAGTTGCCACGCGGCGAGCAAGTGCGGAACGTGCAAGGTAAATCCCATTAACACGGTCATCGGCAAGATAAAAGGCCAGGAAACTTCGGGGGAACGTTCGGTCATTTGCTTTGGTTTACCACCAAAAACTAAACCGAAAACGCGCACTAAGCCAAAAGCAGTTACACCGTTGACAAACAGCAGGACTCCTAACAGTGAAGGGTGGGTATTCCAAAATTCGCCTGCTAGTTCCGATAAAGCCCAGAAGCAGCCGAAGGGCGGCAGTCCAATTACTCCAGCAGCGCCGACAAGAAACGATATTCCCGATATGGGACGCTTGGGCCACAAACCGCCGAGAGCTCGGACATCCTGAGTGATGCTGTTCCAAACTACTGAACCAATGCTCATCACCAGCAAACCCATTGCCAAGGAATAAGCAAATATTAATGTCAAAGCTGTTTGGGTTTGTCCGGTACCGACGGCGATAAATACTAAGCCCATGTAAGAGCTAACTATATAAGATAGCGTGCGCTTGATGTCGATTTGGGCGATCGCAATTAAGGAAGCACCAACCGCCGTTGCAGCACCTACAATAATAGTTGTCTTCAGTCCCACGGGCGACAAAGCGATGACCGGCTGCAATTTAATCAAAATCCAAGCGCCAGTTTCCACAACTACCGTGTTCCGCAAAATCGTTGCCGGCAAGGGGCCTTCCATCGCCTCATCCAGCCACAGGTGCAAGGGAAACTGGGCGCATTTGCCCATCGGGCCGGCAATCAAAGTTAAACTCAACAGCGTGGCGACGGTGGGGTCAATGTTTGCAGTCTGAGCCCAAACTGCCAACTCGTCAAAATTCCAAGTTCCCGCCAGTGGCAGAATTGCCACTACTCCCATCAGCAGGAATAAGTCTCCCACCCGCTTAGTCAAGAAAGCGTCGCGGGCTCCAGTAACTACCAAAGATTGATTGAACCACAGCCCGATTAGCAGGTAAGTTCCCAGAGTCAGGACTTCCAGAATCATGTAGCTGAAGAACAGAGAGTTGGACAAAACCAAGCCGCACATCCCAGCTTCAAACAGCCCCATCAGGGAGAAGAACCTCGCCCAGCCCCAGTCCATTTCCATGTAGCCGAAGGCATAAACCTGTGCCACAAAGTTTAGTCCGGTAATCAAAACTGTAGCCCCGACGGTGACAACAGAGATTTCTACCGGAATGGTGAGGTCTAAACCTGCGACGTTCAGCCAGGGAATCAACTGCTGTTGTGCCGGTTGGTTCCAGGCTGCGGTTAGGGCTATGACGCCGTGGGCGAAAGCGAAGAAGGTTAAAATGGCGTTTATGTAACCGGAGGGTCTAGGGCCCGTGCGGCGGGTTAGTCCAGGAAACCACAGTATCGACAGAAATGCGCCGATGAGTGGGTAGCAAGGTATAAACCAAACGGTCTGGAGTAGGATTTGAGCCATTGGCACTACCTGTAAATGTTACAAAAAATTAATAATCTGAGAATAATCTCGATCGCCAGTAAAGAAATTTTGGGGGTGACTGCGAATTTCTTGTCGTTTTGAAGCCGGCGCTTCAGAATAGACTTATTAATTTTATATTAAGGATTGCCGGAAATTTTCATATTTGCTGATTAATGGTACTTATCGGAAGATAAATTATACTTATACGATGCAAAAATAAGAGGGCTGGCCAATAGTCTCCAACCCGCTTGTATAGCGGGTTTTGCCTGTAGAGAAGTAGAGAATCGGTGTTAACCGTCGGTATTTTTTTTAGTGATTAAAGCTGGTCAATTTCCCAAGCTGCTAACGGAAGTTTGGCTTGGCGCTGTCCGATCGCCCTTGCTCTAACATTCAAAAGACCGATCGGCGTATGTAACAAATCTACCAGATCGAGGCGGGCGAGATCACTTTTAGCCGCAGCAACCGGCAATTCCTTTAACAGCCACCTAGCCAGCCGATACAAATATTCGCCTGTGGTAAATTCACGCATCAAATCGACGCCGTGGAGTTCGTGCAAATATTTATTAGATTCGCCGTACCGATACCATTGACTTTGCAACTGTTTTATTGTAGAACGGTGGCGGTGTCGGACGATCGCACTTGCGGCAAAATACATTTTATAGGATGTTTCTCGCAAAATCCGCCAGCACAAATCCGCATCGCCACCACTCGTAAGGTACGGGCGAAATAAACCTACTTGTGCTAAAACTTGTCTGCGTACAGCTAAGTTGGCGGTTTGACCGTAGGCACAAAAAGGGTGAGCGAGAGTATGTTTTTGAGATAAAGTATTGTCGCGGGCTGCGTGTTTTTCTAAGAGACTATTACCGGGGAGGGCGAGGATTTCCCCCGCGCTAATTCCTACTTCTAAGTCAACAAATGGCTTAACTAAATTTTCCAGCCATTGAGTTTCGGGGCGACAGTCTGCATCGGTAAATGCAATGATTTCGCCTGTGGAGGCGCGAATCCCTTGATTGCGGGCGGCGTAGGAACTTTGAATCTGGTTTTCGGTGAGGTGGCGAAGGGTTATTTGATTGAAAGGGCTTCCTCCCCTTAGCAAGGGGGAAACTGAGGAGGGGTTAGATGCTGCGGTTTGGAGAATACTTGAAGTGCGATCGCGACTTTTGTTGTCTACTATGAGATATTCTACTCTGTGTGGCGGATAAGTTTGCGATCGCAAACACTCGATTAAATCCGGCAAATCCCTCTCACCGTTGTAAACAGGTACCACAACCGAAACAAAGGGTAAAAACTCCGCACTGTTCATTCATCCTCTCTGCTGGTTGTTGAGTCAATCAGGACTAAAGTCCTTACTACGAACCAGTTTTATTTTACCTTTTTTGAGGCTTTTTTTAATCTAAAACTGGCAAAATGCCCGTTCCACAACTGCATTGAGTTCTTGTGGAACGGGCATCTTATTTGTTTTTTAACATGGCAGAAAACATCAGCTACATATGCTGTAAAGTCTATTAATAATCCGCTGTTAACTATTGCTAGACAACATCAAAATCATTAACACTAACACCCCGTTAGTTAAGTAAAAGATACCAACAACCTGAGTTTCCAGCCAGCCGCACAGTTCTAAATGATGGTGCAGCGGAGCCATTTTTAACAGACGCTTGCCGATGCCATCCGGGCCTTTTGTAGCTTTGTAATAACCTACTTGAGCAATTACCGACAGCGTTTCTACAAAGAAAATCCCGCTGATAATTAATAATATCCAAAGGCTGTTTGTTAATAAAGCTACCGCACCCAACGCACCGCCCAAAGCTAAGGCCCCTGTATCGCCCATAAACACTTTGGCTGGATTGCGATTGTGAGTTAAGAAACCGAGACAACTGCCGCTAATGCAGGCGCAAAATATCATTAATTCTGGAGAAGTTGAGGCTACAGATGCGCCTAATCCCAAAAGTGCGATCGCCCCTAAACCTCCCATCAACCCATCAATGCCGTCGGTAAGATTAGTAGCATTGCTTTCAGCAACTAACACAAAACCCGCCAGCGGCCAAAACAGCAAACCCAAAGGCAATACCCAACCGAAAGGCAAAGCAATATTCGTAGAAATTGCTGGATTGTGCAACATTAACCACAGACAAAATAAAGCTGCAAAACCTATTTGCAAAGCCAATTTCATCCGAGGTGAAATACCTTTATTCGACTTGTGGCGCAGAATTTGCCAGTCATCCAGCCAGCCGATGAAACAGTAAGCTAAAGTTAAAGCCGATACGGCAAGAACGTCTGAGTTAAAATTAGACCAGAGTAAAGCGACTGCGACTCCCGCCGGTACAAAAAAAACTCCGCCCATTGTTGGAGTTCCCGCTTTTTTCAAGTGGGCTTGGGGGCCGTCTTCGCGAATTATTTGTCCTGCTTTCAGTTTTTGGAGTACGGGAACTACTAGATAGCCCAATCCCGATGCAACGAAAGCACAAACCACTAGCGGTAAAAATAGCGATCGAGGCAAATTCAAAAATCTACCCGCTGCTACATCTAAACCGATCGCTACAATGCCAAGTCCAAAACCCAGCACGAGCAATAAATTCCGGCCTGTAAGTTTGAAAGGTATACTAAAAGGGATTCTTTCATCGACAAAGTTATCCATATCACTCCTGCACACACACCATTTGAGAATAAGCAATTGACAATTGAGGAATAGGGTGGGATACCGGAGATTGCAAAATCTCTTAGTTTTTATTCCCTGTTTCCGGTTGATTCTTTCACCCTGTTATCCGTTATTCGTCGCCTGCACCCGCATCATCTTCAGCTTCTTCTTCTACATCATCGTAAGGATTTTCGTTATCTGCCATCAGTTCGGGAAATTCTTCTTCGTTGAGATAGTCGGGTTCTTGGACATCCCTTGCTAACAGGCGATTGTTAGATTCCAACCAGTCTAAAAGAGATGATTCCTGCTTTAATGGAATTACGTCCGCAGGCAAGTGGCGAGGGATTTGGCGCAGAGATGGGTTATACATGATTCTCGGTTTCTAAACAGAAAGACGCGATCGAGTAGAGGTAATATTTTGCCGAGTGACTGCTCTTTCGATCAATCGCTTGCACATCCGGCATTTAGCAGCGCTAGGGCATTATACCACAGAGACTGTTTGCTTCCGGATCTCGATAGGATGGCAGACCGAAAAGGAACTTGTCCCGAGCATGGGCCCCAGAATAACACTAAAATCCGCTCTTGCCAATCCTTTTTTAGCCGTAAGTATTGTAATCTGAGACGATCGCCCTTTAACAGATCCAGGACGCAAGGTTCTCTGGCAAGCGGCAGATTCACAACACTCTCCTGGTTTTCGAGTGAAGCCTGATGGCGAATACCCTCTACATTGTTCAGTCAACTCTCAAGCAATAAATCTCAGGATGGATACCACCGCAGCCGTTTTATACAACAAAGAGGGTTACGACACCACAGGAAAGAGACTTCTGGGGCGTCATGCAGCCGGAGAAGGATTTCTCAAAAGCTTAGTCCAACACGGCACCGCTGACTCTCTCTACTGTTGTGCAGATAGCCAAACCACTTTTGAGGAATTTTGTGCCCGCATCGAACCTTGGCTGGAAACACCTCGGAAAGTCCGCTGGATTCCCACACAACGATCGGATTTGCTATCTCAACCGGGGACAATTTACCGACCCGATCCGGCCCTGGCAGACCTGGCTTGGGCGCGCAGATTTGTCGATCAGCGGGCCTACAGCATTTGCGGCGTTACCCACACAATCGGTACAAAATATGTCATGGAGGCGATCGGCGATTCGATCGCCGCACCGACACAGCCTTGGGACGCGCTGATCTGCACCTCTGGGGCCGTGAAAACAGCAGTAGAAGGAGTTCTGACGCAGTGGTCAGAATATTTAGCGCAGCGCAACGGCGGTCAACCGGAAATTTTGATCAAATTGCCAATTATTCCCCTAGGAGTCGATTGCAGCGCGTTTCCGCAGGGTGTGGAAGCAGTTAACAGCCGCCGCCAACAGCGACAAGAACTCGGCATTTCTCCCGGCGATATTGTTGTGTTGTTTGTCGGTAGATTAACTTTTTCGGCAAAAGCCCATCCCGTACCAATGTACATCGCCTTAGAACGGGCAGCACAGCAAACCAAAGCTAAAATCCACCTAATTCAAGCCGGTTGGATCGAAGATTTGAGAGAAGAACCCGACTTTAAAAATAGCGCGCAAATATTTTGTCCCTCCGTAAATGCTATTTTTTTAGATGGCAGAAAACCGGAAATTAGAATTAATATTTGGTCGGCGGCCGACATTTTTATTTCGCTTTCCGACAACATTCAAGAAACCTTCGGACTGACGCCAATCGAAGCAATGGCTAACGGACTGCCGGCCATAGTTTCTGATTGGAACGGATACAAAGAATCAGTACGCCACGAAATCGACGGCTTCCGCATTCCCACACTGATCCCGCCGCCAGAAGCTTGTTTAGATTTAGCCCTAAATTATCTCGACGGTAGTTTGAATTGGCCGACTTACATGGGTCACACTTCCCTAGCCACAGCAGTTGATATTGATGCTTGTACCCGTGCCTTGTGTCTGTTAATTGACAGCGCAGAATTGAGAAAGCGGATGGGCGAAAATGCCCGACAAAGGGCGAGGGAGATTTATGATTGGAAAGTAGTAATTGCTGCTTACGAACAGTTGTGGCGGGAATTAGCAGAAATTCGGGTTTCTGCACCGGAATCGGCACCTTTAAAACCAGGGAAACCGCCTTATCCGCTAAGTGACGATCCGTTTCGGGTGTTGGGCCATTATGCGACGAGAACTTTAACCAATGATATGATGCTGAGTCTGGGTGCGATCGCCACACCAGAACTTCTGAAAGAGTTGCAGACTATTTGGTTTAGCAGTTTCGGTCAAGACAGAAGAATCTCTGTTAAGATTCAGATGGAGATGTTAAAGGCGATCGAGCAAAAAGGAACTGTCAGCGCGGGCGAAATTCTCAGGCTTTATGCCAAAAACGAGCAAGAATTAGCACACCTGTATCGGACGCTACTCTATCTCGTAAAATTTGGCGTGCTAGTCATTGGGAATCGGTAATGGTTCATGCTAAATCGAATAAGATTCGGCGGTTTAAACCACTCCTAATCAAACGATTTTCGCGGCTCGACTGAAGATTAAAATAAATCTAGGGTTCGCACTACGTACAGAGAAGAAGAGGGCGGGCTTTGCCATTTTTTCAGTCATTTGTATCATATATCCTTAGCTAAACCAGCCCCTAAAAAATGCTAATGACTACTGACTAATGACTACTGACTAATGACTACTGACTAATGACTAATGACTACTGACTACTGACTACTGACTACTGACTAC
>NZ_JAUBTN010000066.1:0-37068 GCF_036705055.1 Microcoleus sp. CZ3-B2
ACTACACCATTATTCTTGCCCAATCCGGGAAGGATGTCAATAGATGTCTAAGAATTTAGTTACAGTTTCTTCCCCCTCGATCAAAGTCGGCGATTGAAAGAGACTGTTGGCGAATTCGCGTCGCGGGGGTTTTCCCTCTCACTTCTGGAGGGCAGAATTTCCGTTCGTTATTGGCAGTTAACTAGGTATGCGATCGATTAGACATTTAGTCCCTCACCACTATTTTTAGTGGTGAGGGACTAAATGTCTTTTGAGATGCGCCAGCAGTCTCTTTCAATCGTCCTTTTCAATCGCTCTTAATTATCATCTGAGGATGATTCATGGGAGGATTCTGCAGAGGATGATTCATGGGACGATTCTGCGATCGCACTTAGCGGCTGAATGCTTACAATCTTCCCGCCCATGCGAGTAATCCGCTGCATTTCTTGATTCATCCGATTGTACGGCACGGTGATAAATGTACTGCCGCTCGATCGAATCGAATAATCAATATTTTCCGTATCATCACTTTGGCGCAAGCCCACAACTTCGTACCGAAAACAGCGACCTGCGGAAGCTGTATTGCCACTTTTTCCAGCTACAATTTGACCGAACATAAGCTTCTTGGTAATTGGTAATTCTGACTGTTGACTGTTGACTGTTGACTGTTAGCTGTTAGCTGTTAGCTGTTAGCTGTTAGCTGTTGACTGTTGACTAATGACTAATGACTAATGACTAATGACTACTGCCAACTGCCAACTGCCAACTGCCAACTGCCAACTGACTAAATTGGAGTAATGCTGGCGATTTTCGCGCCCATGCGTTGAAATTTCTGCATTTGCGAGGACAAATCATCAACAGGTACGATAAACGCCTTGCTGCTGCGGCGCACGCTGGGATAGCCGCCGGTGCGAATTCCTGAAACTTCCACGCGGAAAAGCCGCCCTTCTTTGCCGTAAGCTGCGCCGCCGCCGAAACCGGTGCCGGGAGTTACGTTTCTGGCAGAAGGCCGATATGCCCAACCTTCGTTACCGCCAGAAGGCCCAACTACTGCTGTAGCGCTGTTAGTACCGAGTTCAACTGCTAAGCGAGAGTTATTGCCTTCTAGTTGAGATGTATCGCTGTTTGCGTAGCCGCGATACAGGCGGAACATCCGGGTAAAACCGACGGTTTTTTGCCCGCGCTGCGTGTTAAAGCCGCGGTAGTAGGGGACGATATTTTCGCCGAAGTTCTCTTGATACTCTACTGAATCGATGTAAGAATCGATATCAGCATCGTAGCCTTGTGTTTGGTACAAATCTAAGTGGTAAACTACTTCAGATTCGTCGTAGGGAGCGCGACCGAGCAAGTGTTTGTAGTTTAGTTCGATCGTCCTAGTTTGAAAGCTGCTGTATAAAAACTTGGTTTTGTACAGTTCCGATTTTGCCACTGCGCGCACAAATTCTCGCACTGATAAACTGCCGTCTCGCAGGAGAGATTCAGCACTTTTGAGGCGCTCGGATTTCATCAAATAATCGTTGCCCAGCACCTGACGGTAAACGGCGCGAATTACTATTTCCAGGTCGTCTTTGGTGTAGTTAGGGCGCAATTCTACCTTCGGCACATCGCTCAATGCGGATGTTCCCAGCCTGGATGCTGCTGTCGTAATAGCCACCAGATTTTCTCCTAAATTAATAACAAAAATTCAAAGCTTCGTTGCACTTGAGATTGTTAGGACTAAGCCTAATATGTGTATTGGTAGGATGCACAGAAGTCGGGCGGGTTTTGCCACAATCAACTGCCGGTTGGCATATATTTTGGCTAAACCCACCCCTACAAGTATGATTTGTCCTACCTATTTACTTAGTCCTAAGTTGTTTCCTGACGCTTGCAAAAAAACGTCTTTACAAACTTTAAGCTGTGGTAATACTTACCACTTTGCCGCCACGTTTGTTGATTTGTTGCAAGCGACTTGAAAGCTGTTCGTAAGGTACGAGATATTCGGTAGTAGTCCGCCGCACTTGGGGCGAAAACTTAGCCGCACCTTGCATTGCGGTGACTCGATAGAGTTTACCGCGATCGCCCCCGGCCGCGCCAGCTAGAGATTGTCCGCTAGAGGCTGTGTATATCGGCGATGCCGTATTTCTTGCTACTTCCCAAGTTAACCGCGCTTGGGTTTGGTTTTGCGAGCGATCGCTATTTGCGTAGCCGCGGTACAGTTGAAACATCCGGTTAAAACCGACGGTTTTTTGATTTCTTTGAGTCGCAAAACCGCGATAGTAAGGCACTATACTTTCGCCAAAATTTTCTTGATATTCAACGGAGTCAATATAAGAATTGATTTCAGCTTCGTAGCCTTCGGCATTGTACAAATCAACGTGGAAAGCAATTTCCGACTCGTCGTAAGGAGCGCGGCCCAACAAATGTTTGTAGTTTAGTTCGATCAACCGCGTTTGCGAGTTCGGGTAGAAAAACTTTTTCCGATAAATTTCGGACTGAGCAATTGACCGTACAAAATCTTTAACTGAAATCTGTCCTTGCATCAGCAGAGATTCAGCGCTGGTAACTCGTTCGCTGGACATTAAATACTCGTTGCCGAAAACTTGCCTGTAAGCTGCGCGAATTACTGCTTTCGCATCGTCTTGCGTCCAGTGGGGGCGAAGTTCTACCTGTCCCACTTCTTCAAATGCTTTTATTCCCAATCTTTCGGCTGCACCTAATCCCGCCATCTTGAGCTTCTCCCTTTTTTGGTTTAAAAACTGAAAACTTCTTAAAAAAAAGTATTTGGAAAACTAGGCTAAGATCGCAGATGCCCGGAATCGTAAACAACCGCTAACACTTTAGCTAACAGCAGCTTACAATTCCGGGCATCACGCAAATCTAGCTCAGGGCGTTGATTGCGTAGTCGAGGTAGGAATTAGCTTCCACTGCGGGGTCGCCGCTCAGGCCGTGGTTGCCTTTGATGTACTTGAGAGCTTCAACGTACCAGCTAGGGGACAATTCAAATGTCCGGTTGATTTCGTCGATGCCTGCAATCAGGTACTCATCCATTGGGCCTGTGCCGCCTGCAACTAAGCAGTAGGTCACCATCCGCAGGTAGTAGCCGATGTCGCGAGCGCACTTGGCTTTACCGGTTGGGGTAGAAGCGTAGTTAGGGCCTTGCATTTGTTGGGTGTACGGGAATTTGTTGTACACTGCTTGGGCTGCACCGTCGATCAAGCGCTGAGAGTTGGATGTCAGAGCTTTGGCTGCTTCTAAGCTAGCGGTTGCTTGGCGGAAACGACCGAAAGCTGTTTGGATTTCGGTGCTGCTCAAGAAACGGCCTTGAGAATCTGCTGCTGTGACTGCTTCAGTCAATGGGGTCTTCATAGTGTTGCTTTCTCCCTAGTGTTTGCGGTTTTTTCTACGAATGCGATTTGTCAAAGCCCGATCGATATATCGAATCGTTGCTTTACAGATTGGGTTGCAATGGCTGGGGTTTAGCCTACTGCGGAAGCGGCGCGATCGAAGTAGCTGCCGACTTCAGACATCAGGGAGTTGCAATCTCCACGAGTTACACCGTTTGGATCGTTAGCGATCGCCAAAGCGGCTTCTTTCATTTTTTGAACGCCAGTTGCTACGGAAGCGCCGGGAGTTCCCAATGCCAAGTAGGTTTCGCGAAGGCCGTTCAAGCAACGGTCATCGAGGACGCTGGCGTCGCCTGCGAAAATCGCGTAGGTGACATAGCGCAAGATGATTTCCATGTCGCGCAAGCAAGCTGCCATGCGGCGGCTGGTGTAAGCGTTGCCGCCGGGAGCGATCAACTGAGGCTGCTCAGCAAACAAAGAGCGAGCTGCATTAGCAACAATGCTGGAAGCGTTGCTGGTGATGCGGTTGACTGTATCCATGCGCTTGTTGCTTTCTGCAACCATTTGGCTCAAGGCATCAAGTTGGCCGGTGGCCAAAAATTCGCCGCGAGCGTCTGCTTGGGAAACCACTTTTGTAAATGCGTCAAACATGAAAGAACTCTCCTACTTGAGTTAATTGAGTTTGGTTGCGGTATAAAACCGTTAAGTTAAATTTGTTCAGGCCGTTAAACCTGGAAGGGTTGAAGGTTGACGCCGGCTACTGTGCCGATCGGCTCCTTCTCTCCTTTTCCGCTACCTGTACTATTGTGACATTACAGCGGACATTTAAGAAACCTTAGAAAATTTTACACCTTTTATGAGATGCGACAAACCTTGTTAATCAGTGTTTTTGTTAACTTGCGTCTGTCGTTTCAACCTTCTTATGACATTTATACAATGCTCTCTGGCATTTGTTTATTACAAATTATTACAACAGCTTATCCCTCTGAGAAGGTAAATTGATGTTGAGCAACTCCGGGCTAATCTCCCTCCTAAGATAGATGCGAATTTACATACATAGCTCCTGGGTTTGGTTCAATTGCCCTGATTTTTACCGTGGGGCAGCACAAAATTGTCCCGCATCCCGATCGCCATTGTGCGCTTTGCCCCGAAAAAGCCTATTATTAAGAAAAATTAAGAAAATTAAAGTTTTGCGAAAACAAGGCGGGGGAATAGGGAAAAAAGCCAAAAAAGTGCCCAATCCAAGATCCACTCAGAATTGGGTGGTTGACATACTCCCCGCCATAGAAAGGACGGAGATTCTTGACGGTTCATCGCAACCTGAGCGACTGTTGTCGTCTTACTGTCGCTCCCCGTCCGTTTCAAGTCTCCCTAGGCCCGATCGCGACTACAACAATGCAAAGAATTTGATTGTTGCAGTTATTTAGATCGCAAGTTTTGGGAAAGCCGTAGAACGACGGGGCTTTAAACCCAATTTTTTGGTAAGGTAGATGAGTGCTATCAGCGTTGACATACTCCCCGCCGTAGAAAGGACGGGGATTCTTGACGGTTCATCGCAACCTGAGCGACCGTTGTCGTCTTACTGTCGCTCCCCGTCCGTTTCAAGTCTCCCCATGCCCGATGGCGACTACAATCAAATAATTTGATTGTTGAAGTTATTAGAGCACAAGTTTTGGGAAAGCCGTCGTAGAACGACGGGGCTTTAAACCCAATTTTTGGGTAAATATACCAACAGATCGAGAGAGCCAGAGATAGACCAGAGATAGAGAAGTGTCTAGCTTCCTGCTTCTTATCTCGAACCAATACCTATGCAGTATCGATCGACTGTAACTGTCCGGCCGCAACCACCTTTATGCCCCACGCTCGATCGTAATTTATGTCTTCTTTAAATTCTCCCTCTTCTTGGCACACCGTACCAATTGACAAAACTCTCAAGCAGCTAAACAGTAACAAAGACGGTGGCTTGAGCAGCCAACAGGTGTCAGAACGCTTGCAGCAATACGGCCCCAACGAACTCGAAGAAACAGGAGGCCGCAGTCCGTGGTCGATTTTTGTCGATCAGTTCACCAACATCATGTTGTTGATGCTGATGGGTGTGGCCGTGGTTTCTGGATTCTTAGACATCAAGTCCAATACTTTTCCCAAAGATGCGATCGCCATTTTTGCGATCGTCATACTCAACGGCATTCTCGGCTATTTCCAAGAACAAAGTGCTGAAAAAGCCCTCGCAGCCCTCAAAAACCTCGCTTCCCCCCTAGTCAGAGTCCTGCGGAACGGCAAAACTTTGGAAATAGCAGCCAAAGAACTCGTACCCGGAGACGTGATGCTGTTAGAGGCTGGGGTAAAAATAGCAGCAGATGGCAGGTTGATCGAAACATCAAATCTGCAAGTCAGAGAATCTGCTTTGACGGGAGAAGCAATGGCAGTTACCAAGCAAGCTGAGCTAGAACTTCCCGAAGATGCTTCCTTGGGCGATCGGCTAAACCTAATTTTTCAGGGCACAGAAGTTGTTCAGGGGCGCGCCAAGGCGATCGTCACCAACACCGGAATGCAGACTGAACTGGGCAAAATTGCCGCCATGCTTCAGTCAGTAGAAAGCGAACCAACTCCCCTGCAACAGCGGATGGGACAGTTGGGAAATGTTCTAGTCTCCGGCGCCCTAGCCTTAGTCGTAGTTGTCGTCATCGGCGGCATGATGACCTTCAACAACGGCGGCATCGGGTTAGATACCAGCAGATTTGAAGATTTGTTAGAAGTTTCTCTCAGCATGGCTGTGGCTGTAGTTCCCGAAGGACTCGCAGCAGTCGTGACAGTTACTTTGGCGCTCGGAACTAGGCGGATGGTGAAGCGAAACGCCCTGATTCGCAAACTTCCTGCTGTAGAAACTTTGGGTTCAGTGACTACCATTTGTTCCGACAAAACAGGTACTCTGACTCAAAATAAAATGGTCGTTCAGCGAGTCTCTACGGGCGACTGTACGATCGGCATCGGAGGATCCGGCTATGCCCCGATCGGAGATTTTACCGATCGCCATACCTCGACCCAAATTAATAATTTAGAAGAATATCCAGAACTCGAATCTTTATTAATTGCCTGTGCCGTTTGCAACGACGCAGTATTGCAGCACGAAGAGCAAGAATGGAAGATTTTGGGCGACCCCACAGAAGGATCTCTGCTGTCTTTAGCGGGAAAAGCAGGCATTTATAAGGAAAAACAGTGTCAATTGCTGCAGCGCACGGCCGAATTTCCTTTTTCTTCCGAACGCAAGCGGATGAGCGTGATTTGCCAAGTACCTGGCCGATCGGGACATTCAGGATTTCCAGCAGAAAACGGACAGCAGCAGAATTATTTGATGTTTACCAAAGGTTCTCCAGAGTTGACTTTGGAGCGCTGTAAAGGCATCATAATCGGCGATCGAGTACAACCTTTAAATCAGGAAATGCGCGATCGCATCCTCGCCGAAAACAACAACATGGCAAGCGATGGTTTGCGAGTCCTCGGATTTGCCTACAAAATTTGGGAAAACCTGCCGCCCCAAGATTCTGACGCAACCAGCGAACAAGAAATGATTTGGCTGGGACTCGTCAGTATGCTAGACGCCCCGCGCCCGGAAGTGCGCGAGGCTGTGGCGAAGTGCCGCGATGCAGGGATTCGGGTGGTGATGATTACAGGAGACCACCAGTTGACAGCAAAGGCAATTGCTAGTGATTTAGGTATTGCACAAAAGGGCGATCGAGTTCTCACCGGTCAAGAATTAGAAAAGCTCAGCCAAGAAGAACTCAAACAGCAAGTCGAACAGGTTAGCGTTTACGCCCGCGTTTCCCCCGAACACAAATTGCGAATAGTCCAAGCTTTGCAAAGTTGGGGCAAATTTGTCGCCATGACAGGCGACGGCGTTAACGACGCACCCGCATTGAAACAAGCCGATATCGGCATCGCAATGGGAATTACCGGCACCGATGTCAGCAAAGAAGCTAGCGATATGGTGCTGCTAGACGACAACTTCGCCACTATTGTCGCCGCCGCTGAAGAAGGGCGAGTTGTTTATACCAACATTCGCCGCTTTATTAAGTACATTTTGGGTAGCAACATCGGCGAAGTTTTGACAATTGCGGCCGCACCATTAATTGGTTTGGGAGGAGTGCCGCTGACCCCACTGCAAATTTTGTGGATGAACTTAGTCACAGACGGCGTTCCCGCTTTAGCTTTGGCCGTGGAACCGGCCGAACCGAACGTGATGAACAAGCCTCCTTTCAGCCCGCGAGAAAGTATTTTTGCGCGAGGTTTGGGTTCTTACATAATTCGGATCGGGATTATTTTTGCAATTTTGACGATCGCCATGATGAAATGGGCTTATGACTATACTCACGCTCCCGGACACGGCAATCCAGAGGCTTGGAAAACAATGGTATTTACAACTCTTTGTTTGGCACAAATGGGTCACGCGATCGCCATTCGCTCTAACACTAGGCTAACTATCGAGTTAAATCCCTTCACTAACATCTTTGTTTGGGGAGCTGTAATTGTTACTACTGCTTTGCAATTAATGCTGATTTACGTTCCACCCCTGAGAGCATTTTTCGGCACTCACTATTTATCGCCCTTTGAATTGATGGTTTGCTTCGGTTTCAGCGCCCTAATGTTTGTCTGGATTGAAATGGAAAAACTGTTCGTGCGCTTGTACAACAAAACTCGTAAATAGTGTTAACGGCTGACGGATAATGAGCGATGTTTCATTATTCGTTAGACCCTTCACATTTGGCGCGAGTCTAAACACTATACATTGCGAACACAACGCTCCGCAAAAAAGCAATTGAAGAAATTCGCCCTTGAATAGGTAAGGTGCTCTTCGGCGCACCCTACGATAACTGTATTACCCATAACCAATAACCAATAACTAATAACCAATAACCAATAACTAATAACCAATAACCAATAACCAATAACCAATAACCAATAACCAATAACTAATAACTAATAACCAATAACCAATAACTAATAACCAATAACCAATAACCAATAACCAATAACCAATAACTAATAACTAATATTATGTATTTGAAAACGCTGCACCTACGGCAGTTTCGGAACTACTTCGATCAAAAGGTAACGTTTGACGCTCCCAAAACCATTTTATTAGGAAATAACGCTCAAGGAAAATCTAACTTGTTAGAAGCTGTAGAGTTGCTTTCCACCTTAAAAAGCCACAGAGTATCGCGCGATCGCGATTTAATCCTCGACTCCAAGCCGATCGCCCAAATTGATGCTACGCTAGAACGTCAAACCGGAGCGATCGACCTATCTTTAACACTGCGATCGGGAGCGCGCCGCAGCCTGAAGCTCAACGGCGAACCGCTGCGCCGCCATTTAGACTTTTTGAGCGTCTTAAATGTAGTACAATTTTCCTGTTTGGATTTGGACTTAGTGCGCGGCGGGCCCGAAGGAAGGCGCAATTGGATCGATCGGCTAGTTATCCAACTAGAGCCGATTTACGCTCACATTTTGCAGCAGTACAACCAAATTTTGCGCCAGCGCAACGCTCTGTTAAAACGTTCTAAAGCAATCAGACAAGCCGAATTTTCCGAAAATTTTGACAAAAACCGATTTCTGCAACTCGAAAATCCCGAACCGGAAAATATTCAATACTCGCCAATTCCCAACTCCCAATCCCCCATTTCCACTTCAGAATTAGCCTTGTGGGATGCACAGTTAGCGACAGCGGGCGCTCGCGTGATCCGCAGGCGCGATCGAATTTTGGAGCGTTTGATGCCATTAGCTCGCAATTGGCACCGTTCAATTAGCGGTTCAGCAGAAGTTTTAGATGTGAAATACGATGCTAATATTGAAGTAAGCTCAGAATTAATTGGTAAAGACAATCTCGAAGGAGTGCGGCAAGCATTTTTAGAAAAAATTCAAAAAAGGGCGATCGCAGAACAGTTTCAAGGAACCACATTAGTCGGCCCCCATCGCGACGACATTATATTTACAATTAACAATACGCCAGCTCGTCAATACGCATCCCAAGGCCAGCAGCGAACTCTCGTATTAGCATTAAAATTAGCCGAATTGCAGCTTATTGAAGAAGTCGTAGGCGAAGCACCTTTACTATTGCTAGACGACGTACTTGCAGAACTCGATTTAAACCGCCAAAATCAACTTTTAGAAACAATTCAAGAACGATTTCAAACTCTAATTACTACGACTCACTTAGGCGCTTTCGACAGTCAGTGGCTGCGACAAACCCAAATTCTCTCCGTTGCTTCCGGACAAATCGATCGATTTTAGATTTTAGATTGATTGACGGATTGATTTTAAATTGGAGATTCATAAATCAATCCCTGTGAGATTGACAAATTTTACTTTTCATGGTATTACTGCAATAAATAATAAAAATTTGACATTATTTGACATTATTAGCTCAATTCGAGATACGATAAAGGTTAAATTTGATTGCCGCTTTCGCTTCCTTTTTTCTAACCCTTATGAAGCATTACATTTCCCGTCTGTTAGCCCTCGTATTAGTTGTTGTCATCGGTGTAGCTGGCTGTACCAATGTTCCCGCCACTCTGAGTGGAGACTACAGCAAAGACACATTAGCATTAGTCAGCAGCTTGAGAACAGCGCTCACTTTACCAGAGGGCACACCGGAAAAAGCAGCCGCTCAAGCTGGTGCTCGCACAAGTATCAACGATTTTTTTGCTGCATACCGCCGCGATCCCGCTCTTGCCAAGCTGACATCTTTCACGACAATGCGGACGGCCTTAAACTCTTTAGCAGGACATTATAGTTCCTATCCAAATCGTCCAGTTCCTGAAAAGTTGAAAAATCGTTTAGAGATTGAATTTCAGCAAGTAGAATCTGCTCTCAATAGAGGGGCTTAATTTCAAAATTTAAGGATAAAAGATCAATTTTAATAATTCATCTTTCATCCTTAACATTTGATTGTTAACAATTTTTAGTAAAAATATCAACTGTTTTTAGCGCCGACTTTACCCAGGCGTTTTTTTTGCTGGATTTAGCCGTAGGATGCGTCGCGATAGACAACTCGTAAATAAGGATCGACAATCTCACACATTTGTACCTGTGCTTGCAGGGTTGAAGTCAGTCGATTTTTGAGAAATACTATAAGTAGGGTGCTTGTACCCGTTTTTGGGCGGAGTTAACGAGAAAAAAAGTAGAAAATTTGTAGATGTGCGTCGGGGCGATCGCAAATCCGCAGATCGCCAGCCAATTTAAACTAGAAAACCCGATTCAACTATCCCATGAAAATTGCACCAACTCGCCTCGCGAACTTTCAACACCAGCGACGCTTTTTAAGTGCGGTAACTGCTGTTTTAACAAGTAGCTTCATCAGCCAGCTTGTGTGGCCATTTATCGAAAATCAACCAGCCTTTGCCGAAACATCAGCCTATTGCCAATTATCCAAAGAAGACGTAAATCAAAAAGAAGACTTGCGCCGCGCCGCCCTGTCAGGAAAATCAGAATCCCAGCAAGCATATTTTGCCGTTTTGAACAAACACGCGCGGGAAATAGCACAATGCCGCCAAAAAACTTGGCCTCAAACCCAAGCAGTTTGGCTGCGTTTGTATCCCTGCGATGTCAGGCCAGGAGAAGTCGATCGAGTATTAGACAACATTGTCAATAAAGGCTACAATGAAGTCTATATCGAAGCATTTTACGACGGTCAAGTGCTGCTTCCAGTAGCAGACAATCCGACTGTTTGGCCTTCGGTTTTGAGAAATCCCGGCTACGAAAAATACGATTTGCTGGAAAAGGCGATCGCCAAAGGCAAACAGCGAGGTTTAAAAGTATACACATGGTTGTTTACCATGAACTTTGGCTATACCTATTCTCAGCGTCCAGACAGACAGCAAAACCTCGCATTAAACGGCCAAAACCAGACAAGTTTAACAATAATTAAAGACGCAACAATTAACGACGACTTCGGAGAAGTTCCGGGTAATCAAGCCTTTATCGACCCCTACAGTCCGCAAGCGAGGCAAGACTATACTTTATTAGTAAATCAAATAGTCAAGCGCCGACCGCAAGGAATGTTATTCGACTACATTCGCTATCTACGGGGCTTCGGGCCTGCTTCAGTTGCTACCAAAGTTCAAGACTTGTGGATTTACGGCCCCGCATCGCAGCAAATGCTTTTACAGCGGGCTAACAATCAGCAAGGGCGAGATTTAATTCAGCGATATTTGACTAAAGGATTTATCAATACTAATGACGTTCAAGCAGTAGTCAAACAATATCCGAATGAGCGAGAACCTCTGTGGCAGGGGCGAATTCCGCAACCTGTACCAGTAGCAACTCCCGCTTCTCGAAGACAGAATGCCGCATCAAAAGTAGCTTCACAAACTCCCGCCCCAAAATCGCTAAATGCTGCAACTCCTACACCAAAACCGACACCAAAACCGCCGCTTCCCGACACCGGCATTCTACAAAAAGACCTCTGGCAACTGAGCGTTGCTCACGCAGTCCAAGGAATTTTAGATTTTTTTGGGGTGGCAACTCGGCCTGCTCAAAGCCTGGGAATTCCTGTAGGAGCGGTATTTTTTCCTGATGCCAATAAAAAAATAAATCAAGGGGGATATGATTCGAGATTGCAGCCTTGGGACAGCTTTCCGGCTGCTGTAGAATTCCACGCGATGTCTTACGGAAATTGCGGGAATGTAAGCTGTATTGTGCCGCAGGTGGAGCGGGTAGTGAGTTTAGCGCCTCCGGGAGCAAAAATTATTCCTGCCATTGCCGGAGATTGGGGAAAATCTGTGAAAAATCGGCCGTCTTTGGAGATTCAAATGCAGGCAATTCGTTCGGCAACGCCGCAAATTAATGCGGTGAGTCATTTTTCTTGGGGTTGGCAAGAACCGGAGGATGAAAGGGCACGGCAAACTTGTCGCTTTTAGGGGGATGATATCAAATCTGGGTTGATTACCCGATTGCTCGCTCGGCGGTTGAAACCGCGACTATACAAACGAAGTCTGCCTCCGCAGACTAAGAGATTGAGGGGATATTTAAGCGGGATTTGGAAAGCTGGCTAACTGTTGGACAAATTCTTGATGTGCGTCACTGTTTAATCCGGCTTGAAGAGTGGCGATTGCACTTGGCATATCCCCATCTATAAGTGCTGAGACTGCCAGCCACAACCCCGGAAAAACTCGGCTGCGGATAATTCCTTCAGCATCGGGAAGCAAAGAAATATATTCTTCTTCCTGCAACGAAAACCAATCTATCCGGCGATTCATGACTTGCCAAACGAGATATTCTTTGACTCCATTGCGGCGGTAAACTCGTTTTTTGTCCCGCAGATCGATCGTAGCGGTACTTGCAGAAATTTCGGCAACAAATTCGGGTGCACCTTCAATATAGCCATCATCGCTAAGGCAAGTTTGGCCGCCACATTGAGCATCAATTAGCAGTACAGCATCGGGTTGAGGTTCGTTATCCACATCGAGACGCACGGTGGGATTATCGCCGATCCGAGTATGCGCGGTAAAAGCAACATAGAAGCCAAGACAAGTAATTAGGCGAGCATGGGGTTCGGCGTGGGGTTCAAAGCGTAAGGGTGAAGCCATATAAACAATTCCTTCAATCAATTCTGCTTTTTTGAGTGCGGGCATGGCTGTATAGCGCCGCTCGAATTCTGCGCGGCTAAGCAAATCGCCATTTTCCAGAGGGGGAATCGTGATGCGGCTGAGATTTGCCGGAGCAATCATGGCTTTTCTCCTGTGATGATGCGTTGCTATCTTGAATTTTATCTAATTTTAGACAAAGTTGTAAGCTATCGTTATATCGTTAACAGCAAATAGTACAGTTAATGAATACCAAATTTACTAAAAAATTAGCGATTAAAAGTATTATATTGATTGGAACGATCGCCCTTTTTTCCCTGTTCCCTAAAAACCCACAAACTGGTAATTCCAATTCCCTCGCCCAAATCCCCCCTTTTGACAATTTCCCGCCCAATCTCCTGAAACCGCCAAAACCGCAAATACAGCCTTCTCCCGCCACAACTCCGACTCCGAAACCCGCCGAACAACCTTTGGTATTCGCACCGCCGGCCCAATTTCGCAGCCAGATTGTTTATAAAGCAAGTATCAGTAACTCAAAAGTTATCGCCCTGACATTTGACGATGGGCCAACTGCGGAAACTTTGAAAATATTAGCAGTTTTGCAGAAACATAATGTGGTAGCTACATTTTTTTGTTTGGGTGCAAATTTGCGAGAAAATCCAGAAATTGCGAAGCAAGTCGTAAAAGCGGGAAATGCGATCGGCAATCACACATGGCATCACTTGTATCACGATGTGACTGAGAAAACAGCATCGGATGAAATTGATAATACTGGGGTGCACATTTATCGTTCGAGTGGGGCAAAAAGTTTGTTGTTTCGTCCTCCCGGCGGCCGTTTAAATAACGGTTTTGCAGATTATGCCAAAAAAAAGAATTACGTAGTTGTCATGTGGTCGATCGATCCTAAAGACTTTTTGCAACCTCCGGCTGCTGCTATAACCCGCACTGTGCTGTCTCAAGCGACATCGGGGGCGATCGTATTGTTGCACGACGGCGGGGGCGATCGCCAGCAAACAGTCGAGGCCGTGTCGGCAATTATTCCCAAACTCAAACAACAGGGATACCGTTTTGTCACCGTGCCGCAATTGCTGCAAATGCAAGCAGCCCAAAAACAGCCAAATGGCGATCGGAAACCCAAGTAAACAAAAACCTCAGCAAAATCAACTCTACCCATCTGCGTTCACCTGCCTTTATCTGCCTCAATCTGCGGTTGCAATGACACTTATGCTAAAATTATTACCAATAATTTAAACTCGATAAATTATAATAATGCAAAAACTTCAAGCAAGAGATATTAACCTCCGCTATTTAATCGACAACTTCGGATTGCAGCGAGTTCGTAAAGCTGATTTTTTCCCAGAATGGCAAGAAAATTTGCCGGAAGTAACAGACTCAGAAAAACAATTACTCGATCGCGTTCAAGACATATACTTCAACTTGGTGGACACCCCGCCCATGTTGGAAAATGCAGTCAAACTCACGATAGTCAGCCCTATTTTGTTTATTGCCGGTCTGTTTGAGTCTCCTTTTCAAGTCAAAGCCGAAACATCTATCTCCATTCAAGAGGAAGACGAAGGCAGAATCATCGAAGGCAGAATAGATATCCTAATTATGAAAGCAAACTTGTGGGTGACAGTAATTGAATCCAAACAACTTTCGTTTTCAACGGACGAAGCACTTGCCCAACTCCTGACATATATGCTGGCAGATCCCAATCCCCAAACTCCTACTTTTGGCATGATTTCCACAGGTGCTAACTTCTCTTTTGTCAAGTTAGTCAGAGGCGAAATAGCCCAGTATGCCTTATCTCCAGAATTTGTAATCCGCAATCCCGGCAATGAATTGTACCGCGTTTTGCAGATTTTAAAACGCCTAAGTCAACTGCCAGACTAGCAATAAAAGCAATTTTAAGCTTTGTTTCAAAACAGACAATATCTAATATCATGTCCGCCGATAACGACCGCGACAGAACCTTTTTTATGACCCGACATGATATAATATCTTAAATTTATAACTTCTGCGAGTATGGTAAATTACTGGATAGTCGGCGCTGTAGCAATAGCTTCTGTGTTTTGGGCAGAAATCATCCGAGACTTTTATCACGTCGCGTCTCATTATGTGCCGCCTTTGCAAAAGCTGCACAATTGGCATCACCGCGTTTTCCGCCCGAATTTGACTGCTGTCAGCGAGACAATTTACAAGCAAGCGCACTGGCGTCACGACGTGCCCGAAGCTGCGGCGATGATGGTTTTGGGCTTGTTGCTGTGGGTTTTAGCTTATTTTGTGCTGCCGGCATATCACTGGGGCGCAGCAGCCGGTTGTATTTATACTTTAGGCTTTTTGTTGAGCGCGATCGCCCGCGCGTGTGGCATCAAAGGCGCAGACGAATTAACCGACATCACCCACCAACCGGGAGAATTCCAGACTACCCCCGGCAACTGGTTCGTTAATAAACCTTATCATTGGCGGCATCACTTCGACAATCAAAATGCTTACTATTGCGGTACTTTCACCTTAATAGATAAACTTATGGGAACAGCACTTTCTCTTAAAGGCAAAACTGTAGCCGTCACCGGTGCATCGGGAACTTTAGGGCGTTTGCTTCTCAAACACCTGCACAAAGCTGGTGCAAAAGTTATCGCCCTATCCTCTGGAAACGAGCAAATTACTTTGAATGTAGGCGGCGAGATTTTGCCTGTAAAAACTGTAATTTGGCACGCTGGCGCAGAGGCAGATTTAGCTCAATTGTTAGAAAAAATCGATATTCTCGTCATCAATCACGGGATTAACGTACAGGGAGAAAGAACCGGAGAGGCGATCGCAAATTCCTACGAGATTAACACTTTTTCGGCGTGGCGACTGATGGAACTCTTTTTCTTAACAGTCCGAACTAACGAAAACATCGCTTGCAAAGAAGTCTGGATCAATACTTCAGAAGCAGAAGTGATTCCCGCTGTCAGTCCGCTGTACGAACTCAGCAAACGCGCCTTGGGAGATTTAGTCACTTTGCGGAGGCTGGACGCGCCCTGCATCGTTCGCAAGCTGATTTTAGGGCCGTTTAAAAGCAACTTAAACCCGATCGGCATTATGTCTCCCGACTGGGTAGCACAGCAAATTGTCAAACAAGCTAAAGCCGATGTCCGCAATATCATTGTCACCATCAATCCTTTAACTTTTATTGTTTTCCCAGTTAAAGAATTTTTTGTTTCTTTGTATTTCCAAATCTTCAGCCGCCAGGCGATTCCAGAGATTAAAGCAGCGGCTGCGTCGGACAAATCCACCGTTGAAGCCAAGATTAATTAAATTTACCTGATTCGTAGTGAGGACTTCAATCCCGATCAAAATTAGAGGACTAAAGTCCTCACTACAAACCTTTAAAACTAATTACTAACCTCGGCCATTTCAATGACGCGGCCGTCATAATCCTTTACCAAAAAATTCAGCGGCTTTTCCCGGCGAATTTTATAACTAATGCCACGAGTTTGTACCCTCATCAATAGCTGATCCAAACAATCGCGATCGAAACAAACATGACGTTCGCGATTTTTTTCCCCTACACTGGCCCCGCTAATAATGTGCAGTTGAGTATTTTTCATCAACTGGTACCACAAACCTTCGGGACTCGCCATCGTTTGAGAGCTCGTTCCCCTGCCGACATTCGGCGACAAATACAGGGGGTCGATACCCGTTGTCCCCAAGGTTTGCTCGTAATTGTAGTAGTAGTGCAGTGGCACTTCTGCGACGGGGAGGTTTAGCATACCTTCATAAAACTCCCTGGCTTGTCCGAGATCCGATACCATCACCGTGTGTACCTTCGGAGCACTGGTGAGAAACATCCACATCGCCCCCGCATAGGCTGCCAGCAGCATCACCATAATCCCTTGAGTCGAAAACAAGCTGTCGAGGGGCAGGTCTGGCAAAAAAGAGCTCACGTACAAGGGCTGAAGTCCAAAAGCAATAAAACTAACTGTTAGAGTCATGAATTATAAGAAAGGGTAAACAACGAAATTTATCAAGATTGCCGTCGCGATCGCCCGCGAGACTTAAACTATTAGCTTAGCAAAAACTAGCGGTTAGGCCCTACCCGATGAAAGTCTTTGTCTACGGTACTCTCAAACCGGGGGAGTGCAACTACCGGCGCTACTGCGAGGGAAAGGTTGTGGATGCTTGTCCGGCGATCGCCCGCGGTCAACTTTTTGCGCTGCCGGTCGGCTATCCTGCGATGGTGGCCGGAGAAGGCATCGTCTGCGGTTTTCTGCTTTGTTTCGCTCGATCGGCCATTTTAGACGATTTAGACCGCCTAGAAGACTACAATCCGCTGCGAGAACCGACGGAAAACGAATATCAGCGGCAGGAAATCGAAATCTGCGATCGACAATTCAAACCTCTAGGCACGGCTTGGGCTTACTTCATGCTACCCGATCGCGTTCGTGCTCTAGGAGGCATCTGGCTGCCCGATGGGACGTGGGAAAATAGGTTTTTCGCCAAATCAAGTGGTTAATGCCGATGAGCTGAGGAAATTGCCCTTGCCGTGGGCGAGGGCGGCTCGAACCTGTAACCGAAACCCCGAACCGTTTTAATCAACTGCGATCCTGTTGCATCAACTTCAATCATTTTTTTGCGAATCTGGCCGATATGTACGCTAACAACTTTCTCTTCTTCTGTGCTGTTACAGTTCCAACCCCAGATTTTTTCGATTAGCTGTTGGCGACTCCAAGATTTACCGGGATGACTTGCCAAAAAATACAATATCTTAAATTCCAAGGCTGTTAATTTGATAATTTTGTCGTTTAGTGTTGCTTCTCGGCGCACTGAATCGATCGCGAATCGATCGAATACAATACGTGATGGAGTGACAATCCTCATGCGTCTCAACACAACTTGGATCCGCATTGCTAATTCCTGAAGACCAAATGGTTTGCAGATATAGTCATCAGCACCCGCAGACAGGACTTTAATTTTATCAGCTTCGTCTGTGCGGCTGCTTAGCATGACCACAAAAACATTAGTACGGCGCTGCATTTCCTGGCAAAGATGATAGCCTGTAGTATCCGGCAAATTCCAATCTAGAACTACTAGCATTGGCTTAAATTCCTCAAACAATGCTAAAGCAGTCTCGCCATCTGCTGCCGAATCTACTTGATATTTCTGATTTAAAAAACGATGAACTAGATTGCGAATTGGTGGGTCATCATCCACAACGAGAATCTTGATAGCAGTATTAGTAGTCATCACCAAAAAAAAATATTTTTCTTATTACTTAAAAGTTGATAAGTACAGATTTAGTCAAGCATACATCCCAGCTCGCTCCAAATAACAGGCAATTCTTCAAGCAACTTAGCTTGGATGTCAAAAGGCTCTCCCCTATCCCAAATTTTGACTTCTAGACGTTCGTTAAATACGGTGATTTCAAGGTCGATCGGAGTTTGAAAGGGCAGATTTTTGTGAGCATGGCGAACAGCATTTGTAAATCCTTCTATCGTAGCAAGTTTGCACTGCTGCAAAACTGCTTCGGGAATGGGTAGATCCTCTAACTGCTCGACCCACCATAAAACTTTTTTAACACTATTGAGGTCAGTGTTTAGTTGAAGGCAAATTATTTTAGTCGGCTGATTATAACTCCGATAAAAGTGGCGATTTTGTCCTTGTTTAAATCCAAAATTAAAACTGCTGAAAAAATTAACTGCCCGCTTCAAATAACCAGCTTGATTCGTCTGCTGGGGTGGTATTGTGACGGGATGAAAATTTTTCACAATTAACAGACAGTTGCGACGCTCGGAAGTGCGTGCATAGCTTAGCTCGTCGGCAATTTTGTTAATAAGTTTTATGCCAATTCCACGGGAGGGGATTTCATTAATATTATTTCTCATGTTGCTATCCTTTCTCATCATTTAATAGGTGATTTTTAGAGACACAAGAGAGTTGCATTCTGAAGGATTAATTTTGCATGATTTATGCCTGACTTGTCTCCTATGCCGTGCAGTTGTTGTCCTTATCATTTTCTCTTGGTTGCTGGGGTATTGACAATCTCAGTTTGCGATCGCTAAACTGATCTAAAATTGACATTGACAAATACAAAAGTAAATTATATAATGACGACCCTCAAAGCCTCTGACGAGGGATTAGTAAAAATTAGGCAAGCTAGAAGAGAAAGGGGATCGACGATAGAAGACCCCAGATGGTTAGTAGAAGCTAGTCAAATATTAGAACCCGATCGCGCTTGGACAGAGGCCGGGCCCTATGCTGATGGCCTCTCGCTGCCAACTTGGAGGCGTTTTTTAGCAGGAAGAGAACCAATTAAAGCCCATGCTTTTAGGGCTTTCTGCACGGTTTTGCAGTTGGATTGGGAAGAAATTGTCGATCGTCCTCCTTTAGTCTCCCCTTACCAAGGGGGGGTTAGAGATTTTTGCCAACAGCCTATTGATTCAGTAGTGGAAGAGATACGGCAAAAATGCCACAGCAAAATCCAACAGCTTTACAGCAAAATGCAACTGTTGGATATTGCACAGCCCGTTGATGTCAGCACACTTTACGTTGAAGTCAACATTTTGGAGGAAATTACCAGTTGGCAGCCGGGAGAAATTCGTGATTTATTGAGAGACTTCAACCCAGATGCGGATAATTTTAATCGCTTGGGATTGGGTAAAGTACGCCAGAAACGAGTCCCTGGATTGGATGCGGTGAAATCTCACTCTAAACTGATGGTACTCGGCAAACCTGGTTCGGGTAAAACTACTTTTTTGAAACACATTGCCATTCAGTGCGATCGGGCAAAATTTGAAGCAAACAAAATAGCGATTTTTATCCCTCTCAAAACCTTTGCTGAAATCCCTAATCTTGATTTATTAGAATATATCAGCGACGAATTTGCCAGTTGCGGAGTTGAGGGGCGATCGCAAACTGAATTCGCACTCAGTCAAGGTAGAGGTTTGATTTTATTGGACGGCTTAGATGAAGTGCCAGAATCAAATAGCGATGCAGTCGTCAGACAGATTCGTCAGTTTGTCCAAAAGTATTACAACAATCAGTTTATTATTACCTGTAGAATTGCTGCGTCTAAGTACAGATTTCACGACGAAGCCTTTACTTGTGTTGAGGTAGCCGATTTTAATAACGAGCAAATCGCGGCTTTTGCTAGCAATTGGTATGTGGCATTTTTCCAAAATATGGAAGCAGGTAAAGCTTTAGCATCTCAATTTGTAGAGAAGCTGAAAATGCAACAAAATCAGCAAATCCGAGAACTGGCAGTAACGCCTATCTTGTTGAATTTGATTTGTTTAGTATTCCAAACCAAAGCAAATTTTCCATCCAACCGAGCCAAGTTGTATGAAGAAGCGCTCGAAATCATGCTCAAAAAATGGGATGAAACAAGAGGCATTCAACGAGATGAAGTTTATCGCAATTTGAATTTGTGCCGCAAGAAACATTTACTTGCTTTTGTGGCAGCTATTACTTTCGAGCGGGGGGATTATTTTTTTGATAAAAACACAGTTCAGCAATTGATTGCCGAATATCTAGCTAATTTGCCCGATGCCACAACTAACCGCGTTCAGTTGGAGAGCGATAGTGAGGTTGTGCTGAAGGCGATCGAGGCACAACATGGATTATTAGTGGAAAGGGCAAGAGGGATTTATTCGTTTTCTCATCTAACATTCCAAGAGTATTTTACTGCTACAGAAATTGTTACCAATTCCGCTCCACAAGCTTTGGAAAAACTGGTCAGCCACCTAACCGAGAAGCGTTGGCGAGAAGTCTTTTTTTTAGCTGTTGGGATGTTGCAAAAAGCTGATAATTTTTTACTGTTAATGAAACAGCAAGTTGATGGGCTGGTCGCTGAGGATGAACGGTTACAGCAGTTCCTAGTGTGGGTAAACAAAAAATCCATTTCTGTTAATTTTCCCTACAAAATTCTCGCAGTGAGAGCATTTTACTTTACTCTTGAATATCCTTTCCTTGACCGTGGCTTTGCCCTTTCTCTTGACCCTTACCTAAAAAAAGTTGTGGAACAAACTTTTGAACTGGCTCTTAACCTTGGACTTCAATGTTATATTGACCTTGCCCTGAACACGGTTGTTAAGGATGCCCTTGAGCCTACTCTTGGTTACATCAACAGCCTTACCGTTGAACGTACCCTCGTCCCCATCCTTGACCTTGTTCTTGATTGCGATCTTGTGCCGGCCCTTAAGCCTGAACAAAGGCGAGGGATACAAGAACTTCTGGAACAACTGCCAGATCCAAAAAGTGACAAAGAGATATTTGAAAAATGGTGGCAAGGTAACGGTCTTGCTTGGAGTAAGTTATTAAGGCAAATGATGATTTTGTATCGCGATCTGGGTCACGATTGGCAGTTCAGCGAACAGCAAAAGTCATTGCTGAAAAATTATTACGATGC
Source organism: Microcoleus sp. CZ3-B2 (assembly GCF_036705055.1). Lineage (NCBI taxonomy): Bacteria > Bacillati > Cyanobacteriota > Cyanophyceae > Oscillatoriales > Microcoleaceae > Microcoleus > Microcoleus sp. CZ3-B2. Next base: position 21,276 of record NZ_JAUBTN010000066.1, read on the forward strand.
TAATAAATTGCTGGTAGATTGCCTCAATAGCGGTTGTAATGTATCTCCTGCTGTGCGGCAGGAAATTGAGGAGACAATGCTGTTGCCGATCGCCCATATCGAAAAAACACGTCAAAAGTGCGATCCTCTTCGAGGGCTGCGCTAACGCGCTTAATTGCCAAACTTGCCAACAATCTTAAGATTAATCTGCGCTGCATCTGTCTCAATCTGCGGTTTCCCTATCAATCAAAAATTTAGGTCATTAGCCAATCAAAACCCAGAGATTTTCAAGGGATAAATCCACTTTAAAAAACCTCGAAAAACAGCAAAAAGCCCCCATTTTTTAGGGAGCTTAATAACTTTCATTATTGCTCAACAAATCAATCCTACTGAACCTTTGGCAATGACTTGTGAGGGCTTCCTACATCAACTTTCGGAATATCCATCACCGGCGCATTCACCCCAAGCATCAAATCGTTGGGATTAACAATCTCCATTACCGGCTCGTTCAAAGCCACAATCAAACCGTCAGATTCAGCAGGAACAGGCGATGTCGCCAACTGAGGAGCAAACAATTGGCGGCCGCCAGCGACACCAGACACCGCCGCAATCAACAAAGCTGCGATCGCACCTCCACCCAAAACCCAATTTCGTTTCGTCTTGCGTTCAACCCGTTGCAAAACCTTCGCCGCCAAATCCTGTGCTGATTGTTCTGCAGCCGGCACCGGCATTGAGCTAAAACTTCGCTGCATACTCAAAAGTCGCGAGTACAAACGCTTCGTCGCGGGGTCATTTGTCAGCAATTCTTCAACTTCTCGGCGTTCTGTCGCCGTCACTTCGCCGTCAAGGTAGGCACTCAGCAATTCAAAGCGATCGCGCATCATAGTAGTTACATTGCCCTGGGAATAATTGTTGTTAGATGGAGTTTCACCGAGTGAATCCCCCATCGGTTGCTGATTCTGATTTTTTGCTGATTCAAAGTTATGATTCATATTTCACACCGCTCGATAAAATTGGGAGAAGTACGCCATCGATCTTAAAATGATTTACTTTTTATTTACACGATCAAATAGAAGCTTTGACGTTACAATAAACTTCATCAAATCTTCTTCACCTCGCCCAAAAACCGATACAATCTCCTGACTTTTGTTATGCAGATATCCTAACTTTAGACTTTTGTGCGCTCTCCTTTGATTCACCCACGGGCAAGTAAATCTCAAATCTCAAACTTGTAGGACGAAATCTCAAATCTCAAACTTGTACGCTGGCGACTTGTGTTGAGCGTAGCCGAAGCAAGCCGAAGTATGTACAATCTCAAATCGACTGAATTTTACTAATGACCGTCGAGATATTTTTGCAATTGCAATTGCAATCTTTGGCGAGCTCTAGCAATTCTCGACTTGACCGTTCCCAAAGAAACTCCGGTTATTTCCGCTATTTCCTCATAGGCTAAACCTTCAATTTCTCTCAAAACAATTGTCGTGCGGAAAACTTCCGGCAAATCGGCGATCGCCGATCGCAACTCGTCATAAAATTCTCTAGTCGTCAAATCATCATCAGGCCCCGGACTGTCCGCCGGAATTTCCCAATCAATCTCCCCATCTTCCAGAGCCCTGGGTACGTCCAGGGACAGAGGAGTTCGCACGCGCTTGCGCTTTCGCAACTCATCGTAAAACAAATTAGTGGCGATGCGACTCAGCCAGCCCCGAAATTTAACAGGCTCTTGCAAGCGGTTAATATTGCGGTAGACACGAATCCAGACTTCCTGAGCCAAGTCGGCTCGGTCTTGCCAATCGGGGGCCAAGTGATAGAGAACCCTGTCTACGTGGGACTGATACCGCTTCAACAGTTCTGAAAAAGCTGTGCTCTCAGGTCGGCTTCCTTCCTGACATCGCAACACCAAGTCATAATTAGAGAGTTTTTCGGCTGGCAATTGCACTCTTTGAACGGTCGCCACAACCGCAGACCAGGACAGGGAAATAAAGTCGCTCATGGGTGGAATTGGCTCATCGAACATTCCACAGTTGTTGACGCTGGCCGATCGTCACAAGTTCCCAAACAGGGGAAGAGATGGAGACAGGGGCATGGGACACGATCCCGAAAAGCCTTGATAACAAACAACCAATAACCAATAACCAATGACTAATGACTGATGACTGATGACTAATGACTGATGACTGATGACTAATGACCGACAACTTCGCACGCTCCAATACTAACCCAACTGCTAGAACCGTCGGCCCAATGTTCCTTTTTCCAAATCGGTACGTTGTGTTTGAGCGTATCTATGGCGTACTGACAAGCTGCAAACGCCGAGTCGCGGTGGGGACACCCCACAGCTACCAATACGCTGATTTCCCCCACCTGCAAGTGTCCGACGCGGTGGTGAATGACGACCCGATTGACATCGGCCCACTGACGGCGGATTTCCGTAGCGATTTGCTGGAATACTCGCACGGCCATTGGTTCGTAGGCTTGATATTCTAGGGAAAGTACAGCTTGACCGTCAGTTTGGTTGCGGACTGTACCGCTCATCATTACCACGGCTCCGTTGGCGGGGTCATCTGCCAAAGTGTATATTTCTTTTACAGATAACGGCGCTATGGTAATGGCGAAGCTGTCTGATTCATGACATTGAGGTATTGTGCCGATCGCAAGTGCAGAAAGAGAGTTCATTGCCAAAGAGGTGATGCTGGAGAACTCGATCGATCTTGACACAAATCCAGTCGCGATCGATTAATCTTGGATCGTGTCACGCATACATAAAAATCAATTTTTAGCAATATAGTTGTGAAGCCTAGCTATCTATCTTCGGGAATCAGCCCGAATAGTTGTAGCAGTGCGATCGGCTCAAATATAACTCACCAGAATCAAATTCCGACAGTGGTGAAGAGCGAGGAGCCTGTTTGCGCGATCGCCCATAGCTATCGATCGGCAATCGCAAATCAATCAGCAAGCACAGCAAAATAAGTCCTATTATGCCAGAGTCGCGGCAAGGAATTTCACAACCCAAGCGATGATTGCGTTCGCTTTTTGATGACACAGTTAACTTTCATTCGGCGCTCATACCGAGCCACCCCGTCCAAATTTTTAGGAAAAAATGTAAACTTTATTTATTTTTTGTTCCCGAAAGCTGGTTAAATGACATGATGTACTTGTGCAGATTTCAGGCCAAGCAAGCGAATACTCGGCAAAGCAAGACTGTAACGCCCTTTTGTACCTTTTTTTACCCACAAATTAATGGTTTGGGCTGTTAATCTAACGTTTTGACCTGAGTCTGCATCAACAACTGTTAACAATAATCATGAGGAAACTATGGAAGCACTAGCATTGAATCATTCTTTTGTTGCTTATGAATCTCCAGAGTCCGAACTCCAACTGGAACTGAAAGTTCCTACTTCTGCATTGGTAGGCGTTGCAGGTATGGCAGTAGCCTTATCTGTTATGGGAGTCGCTGGCGAAGCGCAGGCCGGTTGCTACAAACAACGCTGCGGCGGCGGTCATGGCTATAACCGCTACGCCGAAGTGGCCACCAACGGCGGTCGCCTAAATATCCGCCACCGTCCCAATGGCTGCGCTCGTGTCATCGGCAAGTTATACAGGGGAGATAACGTGGCATTGACAGGTCGTTACAGACACGGCTGGGCCCAACTCAAAGGCGGCGGCTGGGTTTCTACTGCCTGGATCAACTAATTCTTAACTAGATAAATTTACATTTTCTAGAAAGAGTTTTAATCGTTACCCGGGCTGACCGGGTAACGATTATATTTTAAAGAGGCGATCGCTCCTGAGAATCACTAACAGCCCACAAGCTAAACTTTACCGCCGCCGATCAGATACAGTAAAGCCATCCGCACCGCTACGCCACTGGTAACTTGCTGAGAAATCAGACTAAATTGGGGATCGTCCATCAAATCCGAGCTAATTTCCACACCGCGGTTAACCGGGCCTGGGTGCAAAACCTTCACATCCGGCTTGCAGAGTTTGAGCCGATCGCGCGTCACCCCATACAAAGAATGATACTCTCGTAAACTCGGCAGCAAATGCTGGCTCATCCGTTCCTTTTGCAGCCGCAAAGTCATCACAAAATCAGCATCAGCCAAAGCAGGTTCAAGCTGCCAGTGCAAAAATAACTTACCTGGACGAACATCACCGCACTCAGCAAACAACAGCGGCAGCAAAGTCGGCGGCCCGGCCAAATGAACCTCAGCCCCAGAAGCCGTAAGACTCCAAATATTCGACCTCGCCACCCGCGAATGCAAGATATCCCCCACCACAGAAATTTTTTTGCCCGCTAAAAGTTCCAGCCGCGGGCCTTCGCTATCTAACAGAGAACAGATAGTAAATAAATCTAGCAAACCTTGGGACGGGTGTTCGTGCTGGCCGTCTCCGGCATTGAGAACGCTGACTCTCGAACCCAACCGATCCATTTCCGAAGCAATTGTGCTCGGAACTCCAGCTTGTTCGTGGCGGACTACCATCAAATCCGTTCCCATCGCCAGATAAGTCTTAGCTGTATCCAGAATAGTCTCCCCCTTGGTCAGAGAAGAACTGCCAGGGGTAAAATTCAGCGTATCCGCCGACAGCCGCTTCGCCGCCAATTCAAAACTGTTGCGAGTCCGGGTGGAGGGTTCAAAAAACAAATTCGCGACCACTTGACCCTGCAGGGCCGGCACTTTCTTCGTGCGGCGGCCGAGCACCTCGCGAAAACTGGCCGCAGTTTGCAGCACCGTGTCGTATTCGTCGGAGGTAAAGTCAGCTAGAGTGAGAATGTGTCGCCTTGTCCAAGTCATGCAATTTTAGATTTTAGATTTTAGATTTTAGATTTAGTGCATTAGGACTATGGGTTGGGAACTTGCTGGCACGCGTCGGGCGGCCTAGAATGTTCTACCGACAGTCGCGCGGATTCCGCTCAACATTATCTAACCATTTTTGACCACCTTTGCCGTCATTAGAGCTATAATTAGTTTATGCAGTTGAGTCCCAACTCTGGCAGCTTTCACTAGCGCCGAAGTTGAAACGAATGCTTGACTCGCCCGAAAGTGGAAATTAGACTGTAGCAGCGAAAGAGTAATTTCAGTCGATCGCCAACTCAGCCTTGTCAAAAATAAGCCGAACGCAGCCTTTGCAGCATATGCTATGATATGTGGAAACAATCGAGGCGGCAAACTTCCCACGGCCGCTCGACAGCATATAGCGCGACTTTTTAAAGATGATTAATTCTTTGAAGTCAATCTTGACTCTTCAGTCTTGCTTATAGGGCCTTGTCAAAACGAACTGTGTTAAGATACAAGTTGAATATGTAGCTTCCCGAAAAAAATCTACACGTATCTTGGCTAGACGGTTCTTGGCGAAACTGCGATAAAGAGTGTGCGCTGGGAAGTGGTAATTACACAAGATTTAAACAATTCAAGAGGTATTATGAGCCAGCAGGTTATACAGCCGATGGTTAAGTTCCAGCGTCAGGTGCATTCTCTCGTCACGTCTGACATTATCAAGCCGACAGACAGTATTTGGAAAATAGCTTTGCTTTATGGGGACGAATGGCCTTACTGGAAACAGCAACTCCTAGAGTTTGATTTTTCTATGCAAGACCCCGTTAGCGAGTTGATCGCTGTAGAAGCTTGGGACGAGGAATAACAGCCCAGACGGAGGGCTTTGGTATCTGGGAGAAATTAACAGGCGATCGGGTAAATTTATCAATAAATTTGCCGCTTCTAACTTCTTCCTGATGACGTTGGACGTTGGGCGTTGGACGTTCGATCGATCGTTCGATCGCTCACGACATAGCACTGATGACTAATGACTAATGACTAATGACTAATGACTAATGACTAATGACTTCTCTTAAAGGCAAGCTGCTAAAGCTCTAGCTAATTGTTTAGCGGTTTGAAAACGATCGCCCGGTTTAGTTGCTGTGGTTCGCAAAATGGTCTCGCGCAACGAACGTGCGATCGTCGGAATATTTTCCAGCTTAAACCCGTAACCTTGAGTTATTTTGCCATAAAACTTTTGAGGGCTTTCGCCCGTCAGCAAAAAAATTAAAGTAGGCCCGATCGCATATAAATCAGACTGAGGGAGAGGTTGTCCCCGGTCTTGTTCCGGTGCGGTGTAGCCTTCAACGCCGATGCGAGTGCCCGGTGGAGTGCCGATTTCTTTAACCGCACCAAAATCCAGCACTGTAATGCCATTGTCGCGGTGGCGTACCAGCAAATTAGCAGGTTTAATATCCCGGTGGACGATCGGGGGTTTTTGAGAGTGAATGTAATCCAAAATTTCACAGGTTTGGATCATCCACTCGATCGCCTGTTTGGGAGCAACAGGGCCGCGGTTGTAGATGCGTTTTTCTAAATCCTCGCCGTGAAGCATTTCCATTACTAAATATTTTTTCCCCCCTTCGACAAAAAAGTCAAAAAACTGAGGAATTCCCGGATGGTGGAGGGCCTTGAGAGTTTTAGCTTCGCGTTCAAACAGTTCTTGAGCTTTACCTATTTGAGCCATATCAGCATTCATTTCTTTGAGGACTACCAAGGAAGCTGCGGGAGAACTTCCGGGTTTTTGAGCTTTGGCTTTCTCTCGATCCCAAGCTAAAGTCGTTGTCCCCATACCGCCTTGGCCCAAGGTTCGCAGCACTTGGTAGTGACGGATAGTGCGATCGACTTTAATCGGTTCGCCGCAGTGGATGCAGAATAAATTCCCCGGCGGGTTTCCCGCGTGGGTACACCTCGGGGTGGCAGTATGGGCGGTAGGGATCGCCTCAATTTTGCCGCCGAATTCAATCGTGACAGCTTGGAAATGCAGAGTTGGGCCGCCCCGCGCCAACTGGATCAGCACACCGTCGGAGATCCAACCCTGAGACATCAGAATACCGTTAACAAAAGTGCCATTTGTTCCCGAATTGACTAAGTACCACTGACTGTCGGTGCCGCTTTTAACTCTTTGCAATTCCAGGTGTTCGCGCGACACAAGAGCATTGGGGATCACAACGTGATTTTCAGGAGAGCGGCCGATGCGGACAATGGACTCGCTCTCGAAACTCCACTGTTGCAGGGGGGTCTGTTTTTCTGGATCTAAAAGAGTCAGCAGCATTTTCGATTCATAGGATTAATTCTGCCCGGTAAGATTTAGATAAGGTGGACAAGACTGACATCAAGGACACATTTGAAACTTATTTTATTTCCTGCTTCTGTTTCGGGAGTCGGTTGCTTCCAGTCTACAGGCACGAATTCAGAACGGCGTATCCTTACTAACCGATAATAATGGAAATGAGAGATCGAATAATCGCTGCGTTTTCCCGATCGAGCAAAAGATTGTCAGACTCACAATCAAAAACTCGTTTTTTTAGCAGCATTGGTTGCCGATGACCGGAAGCACAACAAGTTTTTGATCGTAGATAGATTAAGCATTCACTTAATTAAATCGGAATTCAGGTAAGAGGACAGAAAGTCAAGCCTTGCCCGGAAAAAGCCGTTGCTGTTCCAGATAGCCCAACAATTACAGTTTTAACCTAGCGGACGAGGGCGCTGCTTTGGAACAGTGGACAGCATCCAAAATCTAAAAGCGAAATGCGCCTACCTGGGCGCGAATGATAATTGCCGTGAGGTTGTCGTGACCGTTGCATTTGTTGCCTAATTCAATCAACTCGGCAACTCCGCGATCCAGATTAGTCTGGGGATTCAACAGGGGTTCGAGAGTGCTTGACCAGTTAGTTTCGAGCAAATCATTATCTGTCAGGCCGTCGGAGGCCAAAATCAATAAAGTATCTTCGCACAAGTCTAAAAACTGCACGTCAGGCTTGAGAAAATTACCGTCTCGCGGGCCGAGGGCTTGAGTTAGTTGATAGGCGTCGGGACGGGAATAAGCAGTTTCCGGGTCAATCCCGCGCTTAATTTCGCGCTGTCCGACTTCGTGGTCTGAGGTAATTTTTTCTAGGGGCTGGCCTTTTCTGAGTCGGTAGAGGCGGCTGTCACCGACGTGGGCCACGGCGAATTTGGTGTCTTGAACTAAGACTGCGACTAAAGTTGTACCCATGCGGGCGCTGCCGGAGCGTTTGTCGTTTTGATTGATTTCAAAGATGGCTTTGTTGGCGAGGATCACTCCTTCGCGGATGGTGTCGGCCTGGGGGAGTTGATTTTCCCAACAGTTTTGAAAGAAGTCTCTGAGGGTTTCAGCGGCTAGTTGACTTGCTACTTCTCCGCTGTCGTGTCCGCCCATCCCGTCGCAGAGAATGTAAAGCCCTTTGGTTTGAAAGATGCGACCGAAGCAGGTTTCGAGTTTGTCTATCTGAGTCCAGATGCTGAAGAAGTCTTCGTTGTGGTCGCGGGTGCGGCCGACATCGGTGAGGCCTGCGTCTTCTAAGCTGTACATCTGGACTGGCATGGGCTGGGTTAAGACTTCGCCAGCGTCGGGGGGCGAGTTGTCGGGGATGCTATTTTGGAAACGGGTGGGGGTTAGGGTTAAGGTTGCTGCTGGTGGGGTTTGGAGTTCGAGGGGAACGGTTTCTAGGCGCGATCGCAATTCTTCGATGGTGTCAATCTCGCCTCGGTACATTTGTTGCAGCAGTTCCAGCAATGCGCCAAACTGAGTGCGAGCGGACTGGTTAAATATCGTCTCCCACAGTTGCCCCAAATCTATTAGTTGCAGGTTTGAGCCGGCGGGTTCGGGATAGAGGTATTGCATCCGCAAAGAGGCAAAGGAAAAGGAAGTGTCGGGGTTGACTCGCAAATTTGTCAGTTCCAGCAAGCTTTGCCGGCAGCGCCAGGGTTCTAGGGCTGCCCACAGTTCTGTCATTTCGTGCAGCCAGTACACAATTTGCTGGGTGGATGTTTCCGGCTGACTCCACCGTTCTACCAGCAGCGGCCATTGGGAGCAGTTTTCTAGCAGCAGCACTGCCTGTTTGTTGTCTGACCAGCTATCGTGAATGACTGGCAGGTTGTGAGAGAATTGCCAGCGGAGTGCTAGATAAGGTTCGGCTATGCCTTGGCAAAGCTCTGCTAAGGCGGAATTGGTCGAATTTTCTCCGTCTTTGATTGCTTTGTAGGGAGAAGTTCGTTTGGCGACGCTGGCAGAGTTGGCTGCTAGCATTGCTTTGAGCGGTGACATTTGCAGCGGCTGAGTGTCTAATACTTTTACTGCTACTGTGTCTGAGGGTTTTCTCGCCGGCAGGGTTTCTAGGAGTTGGTAACGCTGCTGGCTGTCTAGATAATCTCCCGCAGGCTGGGAAGAAATTAAATATTCGGAATTAGGGACGGGGATTTCTGGGGGTTGGGGAGATGCGACCTCGGGACTCTCTGTTGTTTGTGGGCTCGGAGCGGGCTGTGATGCTGCGATGAAATTGCTTTCAGATGGGGTTATTTCGCGCTCTGGTGCTGTTATAGAGCTTTTTTGGTCTGTTTGCCAGGATGCGGGGACGATCGCCTCCACGATGTTTTCTGGGTCAATATTTTCTGGGCTGCTGAATTCGGCGGCATCGGGCTGCGGAGAATTTGGTGCGGCGGCTGTTGCTGCGTCGGCGGTAATTTCTGTTTTAATCGGGTTGGCGATCGGTTCGGGAGAGTTTTGGGCTGATGCGGTTTCTAGAAGGTTGTCGGTTTTTTGGGCAAATTCGGCTGGGGGTATGGTTGACTGGTCTGGCGGGACTGCTAGAAATTTCGACGGACTGCAGATAATTGCCCGCCACACTTGACCTGTTGCGGTGCCGCAATTTTGACATAATGCGGCGCTAACAGCGACTTGGGCTCCGCATTCATGGCAAGGTTTGTAAATTAGGGAATTTCCGCATTGTTGACAAAACTTGTTTAGATTGGGATTTTCAAATTGGCAGCGGGGACAGAGGATCATAGGGCTTTTAAATTGGAGATGTGCGATCGACTCAAAGCGGTGGGGAGTTTTTGGTTTTGGGCTGTGAGTTATCACTTTTGAGTTTTTGGGCGTGACTCGCAACGGATAACTCCCATTGTCCTATGCCTTATTTTACCGGCATCAATTGAGAACTAAGATATTTCTTAGAACTGAGTTGTTGTACCGGCATCAGGAATCGGTCTGTCAAGGGATCTCCACAACAAAGTTTTTCGCTTCACAACCTTTGGGGCCCCGCGCCACCAGCGCAAGCGTGAACTCATAGCTGGAAAAAGCCCGAAGCCCCTGTTTAACAAGGGTTGCAAAGATTAGGTTAAAAGAAATTTTCTGTATAATCTTCTTGGACAACGGTTTCTCGGGCGATCGACACAATGGTGGAAAGGGGTACTTCACAAAAATATTTCCTGCGGAATTGTTCTTCGGAGACTGCTGCTAGGAATTGCGCTACAAAACCGACTGCTGGCGGAAAATTGGGCTCGTCGAATTGGGTTGAGGGACTAGAAAATAAGGCTTTGGAGATTTTCTCTCCCTTTTCTGCAGTTTCCGGTTGTCTGGTGATGTGAAAAGCTCGATCGCGATAATTGACTTGGAAACCAAGATTTTTTAGGGTTGTGAACCCCCATCGCAGGGCTGTGTCGCCGATGCCTAGTTTTTGGGTTAGTTGGTGTCTGGTGACTGGTTTGTTGGTGCGGCTGAGGTATTTGGCGATGCCGATAAGCTGTTGGCAGATTTGCTGTGGGGGCAATGGTGGGGGTAAACTGTAGGCGATCGCCAGTTTTTGCTTAGTCTGCTGCGCTTTCCGAAACCAGATCCGCAGTTCGTCCCAGCTTGCTGGACATTCTTTGAGGATAATTGAGTTTTCGCGATCGGCTATTTCCAAATAGTCGGGATTTTCTGCCAGCATTTGAGATCCTAAGTTTCTGCTAGCTGCTAACAACTCTTCATCGTTATTTCTATTCCGCCAGTCTACAATCCAATCTATTTTTGTCTGGGGATTAACTTGTTTCTCCTCCCTGGATTCCTGCACAGAAATCAACCGCACTTCATAGTCCGACGTGTAAGTATTGAAATCAAGTTCGACAGTTGCATCGCACCGCCCTTGGGGAACTTCGTCTCGGTAGTGTCCCCACCAAATGCCGGGAAATCCTCTATCGCTAGATTCATCCCAAACTTCAAAAGAAGTTTTGATATACTTTACTTGGTTTCCTTTTAAATCTTGAATATTCTTATTCTTGATATTCTGAAACCAGCAGTTTTCCACCAGCAATTTTGGTGCTGGGTTGCCCATACCGCAGGGTTCGAGCAATTTGAGTTCTTGAAATAACTCTTTCCCTAACTCGGCTACAGTAATTTTTAAATCTGCTTGAACGGGGGCTGCTGTTAAACTATCTGTGCTGTATTGTTGTCGGAGTTGTTGATTTACGGCATCGGTAAATATAGGGATATTTTCAACGGGGAGACTCAATCCGGCGGCGAAGGGATGACCGCCGAATCTGTCCAATAAATGTGCTTGGTCTTTGACTAATTGGTAAAGGTCGATTTGATTGGCGGAACGCGCCGAACCTCTGGCTATTGGGGATTTGGAATTTAGGATTTGGGATGGAGAAAGTGTTGCCAAATCCGGGTTTAAAGAATCAATTACTTGTATTTTCGCAAGACTGGGGTTAATTTTTTCGCTTCCTTCTGTGCAGAATAAAATGACGGGTCGGCCGTATTCTTGGGCGATTTGTCCTGCGACTAATCCTAATACTCCTACGGGCCATTGGGGGTCGCTGAGGACAATAACGCTAGTAGTTGAAAGGTCGAGTTTGGCGAGTTTTTCGGCTGCATCTTTGGCAACATCTTTCTGTAAAGATTTGCGTCTGGTGTTGGCAATTTCGGTTAAATTTGCTAGTTCTTCGCAGCGTTTTTTGTCGCGGCTGGTGAGGAGTTCTACGCAGAATTTGGCGTCGCCTTGAATGCGGCTGACGGCGTTGATTCTAGGGCCGATACCGAAGGAAATGTCGGTTGGGCGATCGCCCGTTCTTTTGCACAAATCGAGCAATTTTGCAACTCCCGGACGGGTGGGATTTTTGATTTGTTTTTGCAGTTGTTCTATGCCGATTTGTGCTAAATAGCGGCTGTCTCCTGTAAGTTGGACTAAATCGGCAATTAAGCCGATCGCCACTAACTCCAATAAATCTGTGAGCGGGCGCTGCGGAATATCCGGCAATGTGTGATATAATGCTTCGATTAATTTGTAAGCTACCGCAACGCCAGACAGGTTAAACAGTTGGTGGTTGGCCGGAAAGTAGCGGGGATTGATGATTGCTGTCGCTGGCGGGCGATCGTCCGGTAATGTATGATGATCCGTGATAATTGTATCGATATTTAAGCTAGTAGCATATTCGATTTCAGCAATATTTGTACTGCCGGTATCGCAGGTAATAATTAAGCTAATTCCAGATTCATGTAATTTATCTATGCCGGGGATATTGAGTCCGTGAGATTCAGTTAAACGGTTGGGAATGTAATAAGTTAATTGGTCATTTTGAGCAAAAAACTCTCCCAGTCCGTCCCAAAGTACCGAGGTTGAAGTTATGCCATCGGCATCGAAATCTCCCCAGATTGCGACTTTTTCGTTGCTATTTATTGCTTGCTGAATTCGTGCCATCGCCCAGTTCATTTCTAGTCCGAATTCAAAGGGACTTGCTGGTTGGTAAAGTTGGGGATTTAGAAAACCAGGGATTTGTTCTGGATTGTCAATCCCTCTGTGCCAGAGAAGTGCCGCCGCATAATTTCCGGGGAGTCCTGGCGCGTGTTTTTTGACAGCTTGGATTAGCCAATCTGGGGGTTTGGCTATGGGTTGATTTTGCCAATTTTGAGTTAATTCGACCATTTGACTTTAGATGTTTAATTATTTTGTTTAGTAGCTAAGTTAACCATAATTCTGTAGGGGCGGGTTTACCAACAATCTTTAATTAAAATCCACCATATAGCCTTTCTCAAAAAAGTGAGGTATGCCCAATGCCCTATGCCCTATGCCCAATGCCCTATGCCCAATGCCCTATGCCCAATGCCCTATGCCCAATGCCCTATGCCCGACAGTACCTCATCTTTCGCTTGAAAGGCTATATCTATAAACCCGCCCCTCGCTTGCTAACAAATCAGAAACCCGTTTTCTTCCTAAATTTATCGTTTATAGCCGCCAAAATTCGTAGAAACCGGGTTTCTAGCATCCCCATGCGTCCAAGATTGAAACTGTCCGAAGATTTTGCATAGTAAAAGGTTTAATTATATCGCGTCCTGTCGGTTGACTGCAATAAAATTGGTTCGCAGCATCGCATAGAAGTCGTGTGAAACTGCGGATTTAAGTCCGCACTACAAACTGTTTTTTATTATGGTCGATCGACCGAACATGATATTAAATAGATATTTCCTCGATTATAGCAAGATTTGGCAGCCAATTTGCGGGAGTTTCTGCCGGAAGGTTTAGTGAGGAAATTTGGGTGTCTTGGGTACGGTTGCATCTAGTGGCGAATTGACAGGAATCGCACAGATTGGCACTAATTTCTACTTGGGGGAAGAATTCGCCGCCTTCGGTATAGCGCTGTCGCCAGTCGGTTAGCTGCTGCAATATTTGGGTTAAATCTTGTTTTGTGCGATCGTGTTCTGTTTGATTGTAAGAAAATGTGAGTTTTTGTGGCGGTTCTTTTCCTTGGAATTGGACGAACCAGTATGTCATAGAAACTTGTTCGGGGGAATAATCGCTGGTTTCGACTAAGACGTATAAATAGAGGCGAGTTTGCCAACTTTCGGCTATCCATTTAGATTTTTGAGGGCGGGGATAGGTTTTCCAGTCGAGGATTTGGGCTGTGTTGGGTTCGGCGATTAATAAGTCGTAGATAACTGTGAATAGGTAATCTTGAAAAATTAAGATGCGCGGATGTTCGGCTTGGCGAAAAATGCGATCGCTATTTTCTGAGTTTGCGAAAAGTTCGGGGGCGGCGTTGATAAATGCTGCTACACAGCGCCCCAGTTCGGGGTCTTGTTGGATGATGGATTCAATGGGAAGTCCGAGTTCTCGCTGCTGCATCAAGAGGTGAAAATGGCTGCCCCATGTGAGTTTTTGTTTTTGTTCTGGGGATGTGGTGGTGGCGAGGAGTTCTAGGTAGCTATATTGAAATTTGCGGGCGCATTCTTTGAGGATTTTAAGTTGGGTTTGGGAGAGTCGGAGCATTTTTTTGTGTGATATTAAGAATTTTTTGTAAGGTTTTGTTGTGCAAATTATAAAATTTATGACTACCCAGCCTGGACGGCTTGGAGAAACGTCTCAAAAATCAATTTCAATCGCTATCAAAACTGAGATACTCCCACCCACCATACCAAATATTGTTGTATTTTTTTTGAAAGGGTACAATATTTGCATTTATTTAAACTGCCTACAAATTCCCAATCTGTTGAGCAAACCACATCGCCGCCGTCCCATTGCCTTCATTCAAAAGTTTCAAAGTCTCCGACAGCAAAGCAATTGGTAATCCCTCAAGTGCGCCAGAAATTTCGCATTCCTGATACTGCCCGTTTTCCTGCAATCGAAATGCCAAAACTCTTTCGCCCTTAATATCTACTACCCAATATTCAGGAATTCCCAAAGCAGCATACAAGCGCTTTTTTTGATCTAAATCGCTGGCCAAAGTAGTATCAGAAGTTTCTATCACTAAATCCGGGATTCGCGATTTATTCAGATTGACTCGGCGCGGTTCACCTTTTTGCCACTGGATGAAATCTCCGCCGACATATAAAATGCGATCGGGCGCACCTCCTCCCACCTTTGGCTTTTCAATTACACATCCACCCAAATCATCGAAAGCTTGTCCTCCTTTGCTGACAAACCAAAATCCAAACACCAGAGTCAAGAGGTTATTAAATCTGGCGTGCTGAGGCCCTTCATTTCCCATGTCTATCCAAAGATATCCTTCATAAAAAAATATTCTGGCTTCTTCCAAAGACGGATCTTTGCAAGCTGCTACATAATCTTCCCATGTCGCGGCTTGCCATTGGGGAATTTCACCCACTTGAGACACAATGAATTTTGCAGTTGTAGAAGTCATAATTCAAAACCAAATTAAGGATAGTTTTATCCTAACTGAAGTTGATATTTATCTGCTGGGAACCCAGAAACCGGGTTTTTGCTGAAAAGACACGTTACCAACCGCAAAAACCGCAAAAAAGCCGATTTCTTTATCATTTTAGATCGATCGCAACTTTCAAGCAAAAAATCGATCGCACTCAAACATCACAAAATCACTCTTTTGTCAAGACAAAAACACTTCCTTCATTGCCGCGCCCGATCCGCAAATCGCCATCCAAATAAGTAATATCCAGCCATCCCTGCTGTTCGCGAGTATCCAGCTTGAAATCTACAGCAGCAAACTTTTTCCCCGACTCAATCTCATCGATATATTTTGCCGGAGATTCATAGCCAATCAACCTGCTTAAACCCAAAATCGATCGCTCAAATTTCACCTGCACTCGCCGTTCCGAGGTGGCCTCAAATCTCGCAGCTACGCTGACAATTCCTTCTAAATAAGGCAATCCGTAAACTTCGGCAATGTTATAAATTTTTGATTCTTTGACGCGGATAGATTGATAAATTTGACCTAATTTTAACAGTGGAAAACTGTCAATATTCAACAGGGCGCGGCTGCTGGTGTACAACAACCGCCAATCACCTTCTAAAAGCTCTGCGGCTTCGACGGGGCGAGATGTAGGGTTGTAATCTTCCAATTGGGCGATCGCACTTAAAATCGCCTGTTTGTCGTTTGGAGTCGCCAGCAAACCGCGATTTTTACCAGCAATTATCTCTAATAGTCCAGATTTTTTAAGCATAGTTTTTTAAGAGTCAGTAGTCAGTAGTCAGTAGTCATTAGTCAGTAGTCAGTAGTCAGTAGTCAGTAGTCAGTAGTCAGTAGTCAGT
>NZ_JAUBTN010000067.1:0-36441 GCF_036705055.1 Microcoleus sp. CZ3-B2
TCAATTAGTGATGCTGCGTGGTCACAATTTGCTGAATGGTTGGAGTATTTTGGGAAGGTGTACAGCAAAACAGTTATCGCTGTTCCACCACAATACACATCTCAGGAATGTTCAAACTGTGGCGACATTGTTAAGAAAAATTTATCAACCCGAACGCATATTTGCGGTTGCGGAACGATATTAGATCGCGATCACAATGCCGCGTTAAACATTCTAGCTAAAGGCTTAAAAGCTCATACAGGAATCGATTTAAATACGGTGGGGCACACCGGAATTCACGCTGGGAAACTGATCTCTACTCGCTGGTGGTGACATCAACGAGCAAATCAACTGGATGATCCAAGAATCCTCGCGCCTGATAGCCGGGGAGTGTCAAACATTCCAAATTCCCAATTATCAACTAAATTAATGATGAAAAATGAAATCCAGCGCACTATTTTAGATAACGGTATCGTTGTCTTAGCAGCAGAAAATCCAGCCGCAGATATTATTTCAGCTAGGATATTCCTGCGGGCCGGTAGTCGCTGCGTACAGCCCGAACAAGCAGGATTGTGTCATTTGCTGTCGGCGGTAATGACTAAGGGAACCGATCGCCATTCTTCGCTGGAAATAGCCGAACGTGTAGAATCGGTGGGAGCGAGATTGGGTACAGACTCGACTACAGATTATTTTTTAGTCAGTGTGAAGACGGTTGCTGCCGATTTTCAAGACATTTTGGAATTGGCGGCGGAATTGATGCGATCGCCCACTTTCCCGGAAGCTGAAGTCGAACTCGAACGCCGCATCGCCATATCAGCAATTCGATCGCAGCAAGAACAGCCATTTGCGATCGCCTTCGAGCAATTGCGACAGGCGATGTACAAAGAACATCCCTACGCTTTCTCTACCTTGGGCACGGAAGCTACGATGTCAAAGCTTACCCGCAACGATCTCGAACAGTTCCACAAAACCTATTTTCGTCCCGACAATGTAGTTATTTCTGTAGCCGGCAGAATATCGACCGAAGATGCGATCGCCCTGATCGATCGCACCTTTGGCTCCTGGAAAGCACCTTTAACACCCCTACCCACCTTAAACTTCTCCCCCCTCACCCCCTCCCCTCAAACCGTAGCTAAAGCGCAAGATACCCAGCAATCAGTGATTTTGCTCGGCTACCTTGCACCCTCGGTAAAAAATCCCGACTACGCAGCAATTAAGTTGCTCAATACCTATTTGGGTAACGGTTTGTCGAGCCGGTTGTTTGTGGAATTGCGGGAAAAACGGGGCTTAGCTTACGACGTTTCCGCCCTCTACGCGACACGCCTAGACGCGGCTCAGTTTGTCGCCTACATCGGTACAGCACCGGAAAATACGGTGACAGCTTTTGAAGGATTGCGTACTGAGGTCGATCGGCTAGCCAACACCCAACTAAGCGAAGAAGAATTGCAAGATTGCAAGAATAAAATGCTCGGTCAATATGCTTTAGGAAAACAAACTAATTCGCAAATTGCCCAAGTTTTAGGCTGGTACGAAATTTTGGGATTGGGAATTAAATTTGACGAGCAATTTCAAGCAGAAATTGCGGCAGTTACGACAGCCCAAGCTCAGGAAGCTGCTAAGAAATACTTCATCGAACCGTATATTTCTCTGGTTGGCCCGGAGGCGGCGATCCAGGAATTGGGTGTGATGGCTGTTTGTTGAAAAATTTGTGAGTTTATACCAATTTCATAAAGTAGCGCTAGATATTACCCCCCAACTCCCCAAAGCATCGGGGGGGCTAAGACTTCATCAGCACATCTTTAGAAAAATGGTATTACTCGTTACCAGGCAGAGCCTGGTAACGCAGATCCGGAGGCGATCGTTCTATTGAATATTCGATCCAATATTCCAATATTCAACTTCCCAACCAGCAAAGCTTTTCAAAAATAAAATAAATTCTCAACCAGAATCTGGGAATTAGTTTATATCAAAAATATCTGCGTTTATCTGCGTTTTTATACCATCCAATAATTCATGTAATAATGTCATATTATATGGATGAACCGCATTCAAAATGATCCCGCGTGCGGAATATTGTTCTGTGCTGGAAAGCGGAATAAAGTCCGCCCTACAAACCGTTTTTATTATGGTAATCGCTCGCACGCGATCTAAGTTTACTGCACAAAAAAAAATGATTTTAATTCCAGTAATTCAAGTCAAATCTGGATGCAAGCCCCAATCATTTGACACCAGCATAGAAGCCGAATTGCTGATGTTTCAACGGTTGCAGCGGCTGACTCCCCAAGAAAAAGTAACTCCCGCCATCGACTTTAATCGAGCCGTGCGAAGGCTAGCAATATCGGGAATAGAAAGCCAGTACAAGGGTGAAATTCCTGTATTGAAAAGGCAGGAATTTATTAAAATGCCTTTGGGTTATGATGGGATAAAGACTTTATTTTATACTTATAATTGGGTGATTTCGTGATTCAAAATCCAATTTGGTTGGCGGAAAAAATAGCCAATATTCTGGAACCGTTAGGCATTTCCTATTTAGTTGGTGGCTCGGTGGCAAGTTCTTTGCTAGGAGAAAACAGAGCTACAAAAAATTTAGATTTGGTAATTAATATTTTGCCACAGCAAGCGCCAAAACTAATCTGCGCCATGTCCGACGAGTTTTATATTAGCGAATCGGCGGTATTTGAAGCAATTTTTAGATCTAAAAGTTTACCTCGCAAATCGTCTTTTAATGTGATTTATTTGCCTGCTATTGAAAAGGCTCAATTTTTTGTGATGAGTAATGACGATCCTTTTTCGGTTTCTGTGATGAAGCGCCGCCATTTGCACGTTACGAGTGCTGGATCGGAGCGAGGAATTTATATTTATTCAGCCGAAGATATCATTCTGCAAAAACTCTGTTTCTATAAACAGAATGGGGCTGTTTTTAAAAGGCAGTGGAAAGATGTATTGGGTGTTGTGAAGGTACAGGGCGATCGGCTAAATTTTAATTATTTAAACGAATGGGGGGAATGTCTAAAGGTTGCAGATTTGCTAGCACAAGCGTTGCAGCAATCTGGATTAGAGTAGTTACATTCTCCCAAGTTGTGTATGTGAACTTTTTAAGTTGATTCGGCTGCGTCAGATTGGGTGATTTGCCGATCGCCCAAAATTTTCAACTGATGAACTCTACTGATTTCTGGGACGATCGCCCGCAAGCATTAAAAGCCACAAAAAAATCAGCACGCTGCCATTGAACCTTTAGTGTGCGCGATCGGTCTAAATCACATACAGGCCCATGAGGTCTAATCTATATGTACTTTTTTAGAATATGTACCTTGTAAAAAACTTTCACATTAAAAAAGAGCTGACTCCCTGGCTGGGCGGGCTTCTCGCCACCGGATTGCTGGCAGGAGCAGGCTACACAGCTTACAGCCAATTCGCAGTCCAACAGCGTAGCGAAACCGGGCGCAAGGAAAAAACCGTTGCTGTAGAAAGGCTCAACCTGCCGATTACAATTTCGGCAAACGGCACGATTGTGCCGGAACGTTCCGTCAACGTCAGCCCCAAAACTTCAGGAATGCTCAAAAGTTTGCTTGTCAACGAAGGAGATAGCGTTGAAAAAGGGCAGATTCTCGCCTACATGGACGACTCCAACCTCCAAGGCCAACTTACCCAAACTCGCGGACAACTCGCAGCCGCCGAAGCAAACTTGCAAAAATTGCTCAACGGTAATCGAAGCCAAGATATTGCTGCGGCTAAGGCAGTTTTATCAGAACAACAGGCAAGTCTGGAAAAATTGCTCAACGGTAATCGCAGCCAAGATGTTGCTGTCGCTGAGGCGCAATTGGCTGAACAACAGGCAAATTTACAAAAATTGCTCAATGGCAATCGAACTCAGGAGATTGTCGTCGCCGAGGCACAATTAGCTGAACAACAGGCAAATTTACAAAAATTGCTTGAGGGAAATCGGCCTGAAGATATCGCCCAAGCAAGTGCCAAACTCAAAGATGCCGAATACGCTAAAAATCAAGCAGAGGAAGAGTTTCAGAGAAATCAAGAACTTTATACTGCTGGGGCGATTGCTTTGCAAGTTGTCAACAATTCCCGCACCGCGCGCGATCGAGCCGGCACGCAAGTCAGACAAGCCGAACAAGCTGTAGCTTTGCTGAAAGCGGGTGCTCGCCCCCAAGAAATCGCAGCAGCTAGGGCTGCAGTGGAGCAGAAACGGCAAGCTTTGGCCCTAGCGCGATCGGGAGCACGCCCCGAAGATATCGCTGGAGGGCGGGCTGCTGTGGAGCAAAAACGGCAAGCTTTGGCCTTGGTGCGATCGGGCGCGCGCCCCGAAGAAATCGCCCAAGCCCGCGCCGCCGTCGAGCAAAAACAGCAAGCTTTAGCGCTGCTAGAAGCCGGTTCTCGCCCCGAAGAAATCGACCAAGCCCGCGCCCAAGTTCTCTCCGCTAGAGGCAGCCTGCAAAGCGTTCAAGCCCTGATCGATGACACTGTGTTGCGGGCTCCTTTTAGCGGCACTGTCACCCGCAAGTACGCAGATCCGGGCGCTTTCGTGACTCCCACAACGGCGGGAAGTGCGGTTTCTTCGGCAACTTCTTCTTCGATTTTGTCCTTAGCTTCAAAAAATCAATTAATCGCAAACGTAGCAGAAACTAATATTGCTCAGATTCAGATCGGCCAAGCAGCGTCTATTCAAGCTGATGCTTTTGCGGGAAAGACTTTTGCCGGTAAAATCACTCAAATTTCGCCTCAGTCGATCGTCCAGCAAAATGTGACGAGTTTTGAGGTAAGAGCCACCATTATTGATGACAAACAAATGCTGCGTTCTGGAATGAATGTAAACGTGGAGTTTAAAGCAGGCGAGCTCAAAAATGTTTTGGTAGTCCCCACTGCGGCAATTGTCCGCCAACAAAGAGCAACGGGGGTGTTTGTTCCCGGTGGAAAAGATGACAAACCTGCTTTTATGCCGATTAAAACTGGTATGACGGTGGATGACAAGACGGAAGTGCGATCGGGTTTGAAAGGAGATGAAAAAGTGCTGATTAGTGTACCCGCCGGATTGCGGCCGAAATCGCAAAATCCATCGGGCGGGATACCGGGTTTGCAACCAGGTGGTAGAACGCGATTGCGTTAATAGTCAGTAGTCAGTAGTCAGTAGTCATTAGTCATTAGTCATTAGTCATTAGTCATTAGTCATTAGTCATTAGTCATTAGTCATTAGTCATTAGTCATTAGTCATTAGTTAGTGGTTAGTGGTTAACAATTATCGATTGCCAATTACCGATTACCAATTACCAATTACCAATTACCGATCACCAACACGTCAAAAAAATCACGGATATAGAAATAGCTGTTTTTTCCCGCCTCTTCCTGCTTTTTTATTCCCCGCTGCTTCTTCCTTCTTCCTTCAATCTCTCAATAATATCGTTTGCGCTTGCATCGGAATAATATAATCGAGTCAACAGTCAACAGTCAACAGTCAACAGTTAACAGTTAACAATCACCTGACGTACAACCGGAATTAATCTAACTAATTACCAATTCCCAACCACCTAATGAAATTAAAAACTCGCCCACCTATCAAAAAAATATCCAACGTTCAAATCGCCTTCATGGCGACAGAAGCGCTGTGGAATAACAAATTGCGTACCAGTTTAACCATGCTGGGTGTAATTATTGGGATATCTTCAGTAATTGCCATTACTTCGGTAGGACAAGGAGTCCAAAAATCAACAGAAGAACAGTTAAAATCTTTGGGTACAAATGTGTTGTTGGTGTTATCCGGTGCTTCGCGATCGGGCGGTGTCAGTCAGGGAAGCGGTTCTGCTACTACGCTGACTTGGGATGACGCAAAGGCGATCGGCAAACAAGCTCCCGCAGTCAAAGCAATTACCGCTTATTTGCAGCGCCAAGTGCAAATCGTTTACGGCGGACAAAATTCATTTACTGCTATCTTGGGAACAGATTTAAACTATCCAGATGTGAAGAACATTCAACCCCAACAAGGACGGTTTTTTACTGAGGATGAATTGAATGCTGCTGAGCCAGTAGTCGTCCTCGGTTCTAAGGTGCGGGACGAACTTTTTGGAGCCGGAGTTAATGCGTTATCATCCGATATTCGTATTCAGGGAAACCGCTACAAGGTGATTGGAGTGATGGAAACCAAGGGGTCTGTAGGGGGAACCGATCAGGACGATCGAGTGTATATTCCCCTCAAAAATATGTCTTCGCGGATTGTGGGGAGAAATTCTTTGGCCGGGATTGCCATCTCTGGTTTTTGGTTGGAAACTGCCGGCGAAGCGGATTTAGCGGATGCTCAATTCCAAGTTGAAAATATCCTGCGTTTGCGCCACAATATTTACCCGCCGCAAGCGGATGATTTTCGAGTTGTCAATCAAACTGAGATTGTTAATACTTTCAGCAATGTGATAGGTTTATTTACAGTTATGGTGGGATCGATCGCCGGAATTTCTTTGGTTGTTGGCGGCATCGGTATTGCTAATATTATGTTGGTGTCTGTTGTGGAGCGGACTAAGGAAATCGGGATTCGCAAAGCGGTTGGCGCTACTAATGCAGCAATTCTGATTCAATTTATGGCGGAATCTATTTTAGTGTCCACCGTGGGGGGAACGGCGGGTATTGGGTTGGGAATTGCGATCGCCTTTGGGGCCGCGACAGCGTTCAAATTTCCGTTTGTAGTGTCTGTATGGTCGATATCAGCAGGTTTTGGGCTATCTTTTACCGTCGGGCTACTAGCAGGAGTATTGCCGGCCAGGAATGCCGCTCGCTTAGATCCGATCGCAGCTTTACGCAATGATTGAACTGACTCATCCGCGTTTATCTGCGTGCATCTGCGGTTAAAGATTCCAAATCTGCCAGCAATGTTAGATTGAGACAATTTAAGATGCTAGATTTAATCGGGCGCTTTTCATCCCAAAATACCATCGATGAATAAAAGCTAATTGCAGCAGGTGAATTCAAAAGCTCAAAAGTTTTACGTGCGATTCCCTCGTCTTCAAAGCTGACAAAATAAACAGTATCATCAAATATTACAGGTTTATTAGCAATTGCACCAATTAATCTGAAATTCAATTTTTTATAAAGTCCGCAAATTGCAATCTTCCACAATTTAAAACTATAATCGCCAACTCCAAAAACAGAAAAGCGAGGATTCTGTTGATAAATCTTGCTTTTGCGATTGTCTAGATATGGTGCGTTATCTTCGAGATAACGCCAGGTTTTAGGAGCTATTTGTCTGATAGATTCGGTTGACTCGCCAATGAATTTTTGAGTTACTAAAATATAGCGATTTGTGGCATTAATTCGATTTTGAGCAACATCCGAGCCTTTAAGTAGCGGAAATAGATAAGTTTCCTCAAGTTCGACAGCTTCCCCAAAGCCATTGACAAAAAGATTATCAATTTTCCGAAACTCCATTACATTCGAGCAGTCATGCTTTACCCCCGATCGCCATTTCGTGCCTGACTTGACAGCATATAAATTACTCAACTTATTGAAAGAATCTATATCTTTAATTAGAAGATTATTTTGATAGCCTATGCGGTGGGAGTCTGAACTTTCTAAACTGCTAAATACATCGCAGAAGTAGTTCTGCGAGCTTGAGTCAAACTTGCATAATAACAGACAAGCATCAACATTTGCATTAAAATACTTTTTAGCATCTATTTTGTAAGTTGCACAGCTAGCGAGATTAAGTTTTTTTGAATGAATGTAGTTCAATAACTTTCTGGCAACGGAAGTCTTGCAAAGCATTGCCAGAGTTGCGTCACGATTTTGCAACCAATGAATTGCTTTAATTAGCATCCATTCTGAGATATCAAAATTACTTTTACCTGTGAGTGCATCTAAGCCAGCGTGCTTTTGAAAATTACTTTTTTTAGGCAAATTTTCACTACCAATAGTTCCTTGGTGTGAGTTTGTCACCCAAGGAAAGTTACCAATTACCAACACCTGATGATTAAATTGCTTAATTAATGATGTCCAGTCAAACTCAAAAAAATCTCCCTGCTTAACCTCACATCTTTCATCCTGTAACAATTGATGTTTGGCTCGTAATTCTGTTAAGTAAATTTGATTTATTTCAACGCCGATAATCTTGCTGGCGGATGGAAAGGAATTTGCAGCAGCTTGAATGAAATTACCTATGCCGCAAGTTGGCTCAATGATGATTTTGGGGTTAATATCAAGTTCTATCAATTTCCGACACACCATCTTGGCTAATTCCAGCGGTGTCTGAAAATCCCCGTATTCTAGTTTTGTTTTGCGAACTGTGGAAATCATGAGTTAAATCTATAAACTGCGATAACGCCGTCTTGTTGTCCGGCACGCTCAATTACTCTGCCATACTGAAGTCGCCATTGTAACGCATTAGAAATGGTTAAAAAACCCTGTAGTGGCGGATTTATCATGATTTCGCCTACAATTTTATCTGCCTCTATTTCGTCAACTGGTAGATTTTTGTCAAGCAGAAAAGCCAGCAAATCATCTTTGTTGCCTTCGTTGTCTAAAATATTGCGAATTCCACGGGTCATTTGAAAATCTGCTGTTCTTTCGGCACTTACGTAAATTGTATGCAAAATATTCAGCGTTGCAGTTCGATTTGTACTGTTGTCTGTCTTTTCGTAAACAAAGATAATCAGTGAATATCCCAGCCCAAAAATCTTTTGTCTTGCAGATTTAAAAGGGCATGAGGATTGTGGTTGTCTAACGCTTGTTACCTTGACATCCACAAGTAGCCCGGGAAAATCGATGCCGCTTGCTGAATTTCCTTCTAAAAATTCATATCGCAGCTTGAGATACAGTTTGAACTTTTGTTCTAAATATGTCCCAATAGCCTTTCCGTCTGTGACTCCGTAAAGCAGAGGTTCTGGATGTTGAGACTCGGCGGCTGAAAATATTGCTGCCTCAGAACAAAGAATTTCTACGGTCAGAATCGTCATTTTGATGAACCACCAGATTATTTAATTTACTGACCCATTAAACGGTATCATTAAAGATCGCAGGTTTATTAGCTATTTCACTTATCAACCTGAACTCTGATTTTTTATCAAGCCCGCAAGTTATTCTCCCACTTATGCTGTAACCATTTCAGGTTTGATATCAGGTGATGCTGGCTCAAAGTACAACACCATGATTTGCTCTGGATGCAGCCCGACAGATTCATAAGTGCGTCCGTTGCGATCGCTAAATTCAACCTCAAACGCTGCACCATCAGCCAACAGTTCAACCACAGTCCCTACTTGTCCGCGCCACAGGTTGTATTCAGGAAGGTCAACTGTCAATGCAACGACATCTAGTAATTTAATTGTATTCTTTGCCACTCTTATTACCTCCACGCACGAAGCGAGGATAGCAGGTTGTTAATCTCGGAATCTCCGAATCATGCTCAATAATCCAGCCACTCCGATATAATCGGGTTAATTGCGAGCGAGGTTTGGGATGGAAGTTCGGTTGGCGCACATGGAGGATTTGGATGAGGTGACGCGGTTGTTCGATCGCTATCGAATGTTTTACGCTCAGGTTTCGGATATTGATGCAGCCCGTCAGTTTATCCAAATGCGTTTCCAACAGGGTGACTCAACAATATTCATTGCGTTGGATGAACTTCGGGGTGTGGGTTTTACTCAGCTTTATCCGAGTTTTTCGTCAGCTTTAATGAAACGACTTTGGATTTTGAATGATTTGTTTGTTGAAGAAACGGCTCGCCGGCAAGGTGTTGGAGCACAATTAATGCAAGCGGCGGAAAGCTTTGCACGTCAAACGGGTGCCGTGGAAATTGCATTATCTACGCAGATAACCAATCAAAGTGCACAATCACTTTACGAATCTCGTGGGTATGTCAAAGATGAGGTGTTCTATAATTACTCACTCCCGTTGTAATTCATGTATATTGCTAAATCTGTGCGATCGACTATCATCAGCGCGATCGCTCAACCCATCCGTGTATCGGTGTCAAAATCCGTCGTGCTCTTCCAATTTTTCCCAACGAGGCAGAGCCTCTAGACATCGGTTCCCAGACCGATCCGGGGAACCAGTTAATTAAAAAATAGAGGGCGAGTATCACATAAAAATTAACCCCAAAAGTCCAATTTTATGCTCAAACCCGCCCTCGCACAACTCACTTAATAAGCGTCTTGCAATTCGTAGAAATCAGGGGAAATGTAATCTTTCCGCAGCGGCCAGCCTACCCAATCTTCGTTCATCAAAATCCGTTTCAGATTCGGATGTCCTTCGTAGA
Organism: Microcoleus sp. CZ3-B2; assembly: GCF_036705055.1. NCBI lineage: Bacteria > Bacillati > Cyanobacteriota > Cyanophyceae > Oscillatoriales > Microcoleaceae > Microcoleus > Microcoleus sp. CZ3-B2. The sequence goes on from NZ_JAUBTN010000067.1 coordinate 10,223, forward strand.
CAATGCCGTACATATCGTAGGATTCCCGCTCTTGGAAATCTGCCGCTTTCCAAATCCAGTACACTGATGGTACTCTCGGATCTTCGCGGGGGATAAATACTTTGACGCGGACTTCTTCGGGATGGGAAGCATTATCTGTCAGCTTGGCTAAGTGATAGACGCTGACTAAATCTTCTCCAGGCCCTTGGTCGTAGGCGCACTGGCACTGCATATAATTGAAGCCGTAGGCATACAGTGCTGTTGACATCGGAATTAGGAATTCGCGATCGACCTTTAATATCTCCACGCCCAAATTATCGGCCGCTAAAGCTTCGTGTTCAAAGCCATTTTGAGTCAGCCACTGAGAAACCTTCCCAGCTTCAACAATCGAGGTTTCTGTCTCAGCCACGTTGTACCTCCTGTTTTTGTCCTGCAAGCAGGGCGGGCGGTACTGGCATTCCCATTGCTTCCGTCAATTCCTTCGGTGGGGCCATCCGGCCGGGAACTGACAAATATTTGCCATCCAAGATGTCATCTACTACTTTCATTTTGTGGGGTCTGGTGTAGTAGCGGTGGGTGGGCAGCAAGTTGCCGCGTTCCTGCATCGAATCGTTGGCGATTTTTTTCCGCAGTTTGATAATTGCGTCAATAATCGCTTCTGGACGGGGAGGACAGCCGGGTATGTACACATCTACGGGAATCAGTTTGTCAACGCCTCTGACTGCTGTGGGGGAGTCTACGCTGAACATTCCGCCCGTGATGGTGCAAGCGCCCATCGCGATGACATATTTGGGTTCGGGCATTTGTTCGTACAGCCGCACCAAAATGGGGGCGTACTTCATGGTAATTGTACCGGCGGTGATTAACAAGTCGGCTTGCCGCGGGCTCGATCGCGGTACTAAGCCGAATCTGTCGAAGTCGAAGCGCGAACCGATCAAAGCTGCAAACTCGATGAAGCAGCAAGCCGTACCGTAAAGCAGCGGCCAGAGGCTAGAAAGTCTCGCCCAGTTGTAGAGGTCGTCAACCGTGGTTAGGATGACGTTCTCTGATAATTCGGATGTGACTTGCGGGCGCTCTGCCGGATTGACAATTAGCGATTTTTGTGATGTGTCTGAACTTAAGACCATTCTAAGGCTCCTTTGCGCCATGCATATACAAGAGCAATAACGAGGATCGTGATAAAAAACAAGGCTTCGATGAAAGCCAAGAGTCCTAGCTGGTTGAAAGCTACCGCCCAAGGATATAGGAAGACAGTTTCTACGTCGAAGATGACGAAGACCAGGGCGAACATATAATATCGGATGTTGAACTGAATCCAGGCTCCGCCGATGGGCTCGACGCCAGATTCGTAGGTAGTGCGTCGGTCGTAGGGACGACTTTTGGGGCGTAGTACCTTAGACGCCGTGAGGGCGAGGATAGGCACTAGGCTCGAAATTAGCAGGAAGCCTAAAAAATACTCGTAGCCGCTGAGTGCAAACACGGTGAATAATTACTGCCTCTGTGAAAGGGTTTGTAACTCTATCTTTACATTATATGGATTCTGCGTAGCTAGAATTACGAATTAGTTGAGATTAATCGTCCATCTTCTGCAATAATTATTAATGTATATTTTTAATAAAACCGGAATATCCAGGCTAAGCCAACAATTTTTTAACTGCCTGTGGAAGACGGGCGGCTGCCTGTGGACGCTAAGTAAGACCACGATCGACTTAAATGTCGAACATCCTTGTGGTGTCGCAACGTGGCATCGGCGGTTGAAACGGGAAATCTCGAAGACGAATAAGACCGTCCTAATCTGAGTTTTAGTTGGAAGCCCCAACTATCGCGAAGTTTGGCTGAGGTACTTCACGATTAGCTTACGTACCCTTTTTTTGGAGCTATGAGCGATCCAGCCACTGAGACTAAAACCCTCGATCGGCACGAGTGCCGCGCCTGCGGCTACGTCTACAACCCGAAAAAGGGCGATCCTAAAATTGATATTGCCCCTGGCACGGCTTTTGAAGATTTGCCTATGACTTGGGTGTGTCCTGTCTGTGCGGCGCGCAAACCGATGTTTCAAAACCTCGGTCAGCAGGAAGGGGTATCGGGATTTAAGGCAAATCAGCGCTACGGTGTCGGTGTCAACGGTATGACCGAAGGTCAGAAAAGTTTGCTGATTTTTGGCGGCTTGGTCGTTGGTTTCTTGTTTTTACTTAGTATGTATGGTTTGCAGTAGGACGATTGTGAGATTTTGGCAACGAATTGTAATGTTATTGGCGGCTGCGCTCATTTGTACGAGTTGCAGCACGATCGGTTCTGTGAGTTACAACCCCTGGCAGGTGATATCCTTGCCGACGGAAGCTAATTTGCAGGATGTTGCCTTTACCGGCAGCAATCCCGATCGCGGCTGGGTTGTCGGTTCGGAGGCAACTCTGTTTGAAACGACCGATGGCGGCACGAACTGGAAGCAGATAGTTCTGGATATTGATGAGCCGAGGTCGCGTTTTTCGTCGGTGAGCTTTTCCGGTTCCGAAGGCTGGATAGTCGGCCAGCCTTCGGTTTTGCTCCACACTACCGATGAAGGCAACTCTTGGACGCGGATTGCTTTGAGTGCTCAGTTACCGGGTTCTCCAAGTACGATCGCCGCCTTGGGCCCGAAGGCCGCCGAGATGACGACGGATGTGGGGGCAATTTACCGGACTTCTGACGGTGGCAAAAATTGGAAAGCTGTCGTTCAGGATTCCTTTGGGGTAGTTCGCAACATCAACCGTTTTGAAGACGGGCAATATGTGGCAGTTTCCTCCAAGGGCAATTTCTATTCCGTGTGGAAACCCGGACAAGAAGCTTGGGAACCTCACAACCGCAATAGTTCTCGCCGCCTGCAAAATATGGGCTTTACCAAGGATGGGCGCTTGTGGATGCTCGCCCGCGGCGGTCAAATTCAATTTAGCGATCCAGAAAGTGCCGAAGGTTGGGCAAAACCGTTTTTTCCCGATCGCAAGGCAAGTTGGGGTTTGCTAGACCTGGCTTACCGGACTGATAATGAAGTTTGGGTAGCCGGCGGCGGCGGCAATTTGCTGTGCAGCTTAGATGGCGGGAAAACTTGGCAAAAAGACCGCGAAGTTGAGGATGTTCCCGCTAATTTTTACAAAATTGTCTTCATGGGGCCCGATCGCGGATTTGTGCTCGGCGCTAAGGGCACTCTACTGAAATATCAAGGTTCAGCACAAGCTGCTTGATAGTAGAATAGTAATAGAGATTGTCTGTCGATTTGTTGTTGAAAGGAGGATTCTAAATGTCAGGTACAACTGGAGAGCGTCCGTTTGGGGACATTATTACAAGTATCCGTTATTGGGTAATTCACAGCATCACCATTCCGGCTTTGTTTATTGCTGGATGGTTGTTTGTGCAAACCGGTTTGGCTTACGATGCTTTTGGGACTCCTCGCCCCAACCAGTATTTCACAGAGCAGCGCCAAGAAATCCCGATTGTCTCGGATCGCTTTGAAGCTAAACAACAAGTAGATCAGTTCATTGCCAAGTAATTTAACAAGGAGTTGGAAAAATGACTAGCAGAACGCCAAACAATGAGCCGATTTCGTATCCGATTTTTACGGTACGCTGGTTGGCAGTTCATACTTTAGGTGTCCCAACAATTTTCTTTTTGGGCGCGATCGCAGCAATGCAATTTATTCAACCATAGGAGTTTACGATGCCTGAACGCATTCCTAATCCCAACGAACAACCCGTCGAGTTAAATCGGACTTCCCTTTATTTGGGTCTGTTGATGATTTTTTGTCTGGGTATTTTGTTCTCCAGTTATTTCTTTAACTAACTGGTGACGCTAGTTTGATGTCTGCAGTTCGATGAATTTGTTTTGCTGTGAATTAATGAGGTGATGGCTATGTTTAGTGAAAGTGGCAGAATTCCTTTGTGGCTGGTAGCTACTGTCGCAGGCCTAGGTGTTCTGAGCATTGTGAGCCTTTTCTTCTACGGCGCTTATGCCGGTTTGGGTTCTTCGATGTAAGGAGAATCTCGCGTATTTTACGCCTCAAACCCCCCTAAAAAAAGGGGGGTTTAATTATGCGAATTTGGTTGGTCAATCCGGGATAAATATTAGAAAAACTGTTGATTATTTGGCAAGTTTATGATCTTCAACTGCTTTTGGTCAATAAACCTGTAGGGACGGGTTAACCAATCACGCTCTCATATCAGATCCACACTACGAACCCACGAGAAAATCTCGCCCGAAACCGGGTTTCCTTCGAGAGATTTCGCCAGCAAACCGAGATTTTCGCAGAAACCAGGTTTCTGAACTCCTGGGGCAATCTCGCCCGAAATCCGGTTGATTTCGAGATAGATCCATAAAAACTGGATTTTTATCTCATCGGGCTTGCTTTGGGAATTAGCCAAAAGTTGCGAGTAGAATAGTGCAAGAGCCGATCGCTCGATCGTAGTCCATAGCGAAATATGACCCCACCGCAGCCGCCCCGCAAACCTCAAACCGTCTTGGGTGCGATCACCCAAGCAGTCCAGACTATTGCCAAGGTTAATTTTAACCAGCTAGCCCTGAAACCGAATGCCAAAGTACCCGAACTGTGGGTACAAGATGCGGGTGCAGCTAAAGCTGAGGTTTATCCGCTATTGGGCGATCGATATTTGTTAGGTCGATCGTCCAAATCATCAGATATTGTAGTTCGCAATCCCGTTGTCAGTCACGTCCACCTATCCCTGTCGCGGGATACTCGGCGGCGGACTCCTTTTGTCATCAAAGACGAAGACTCAACCAACGGCATTTACTCCGGCAAAAGGCGAGTTAAAAGTATGTCCCTGCGTCACGGAGACGTGTTCACCTTGGGCCCGCCGGAACTCGCCGCCGCCGTCAGAGTTCAGTACGTAGATCCCCCGCCTTGGTATTTGGAACTTGTGCGCTACAGCTTTTACGGAGTCAGCGGCATCACCGCTTTGATTGCGGTGTTGGTAGGTGTTGAATCGACCAAGTTTCAAGTGCGGCCTCTGCCGAGAAGCATCAACGGCCCCGTGATTGTTTACGCCCGCGACGGACAAACTCCCCTGCGCCCTCCTCAGAATAACGCTCACGTAGAATTAAAGGAATTGCAGGATTTTTCGCCTTATTTGTCCAAGGCGGTACTTGCTTCCGAAGACAGCCGCTACTATTGGCATTTGGGCGTAGATCCGATCGGGGTTTTGCGCGCACTGTTGACCAACGTGCGCGGCGGAGGAATTCGCGAAGGCGGCAGCACAGTGACGCAGCAGTTAGCGAGGAGTTTGTTTCGAGATTATGTGGGAACTCAAGATTCTGCCGGACGCAAATTGCGGGAAGCCGTAGTTGCGTTGAAACTGGAGAATTATTACAGCAAAGACGAATTGTTGCTGACTTATTTGAATCGCGTGTTTTTGGGAATTGACCTGTACGGTTTTGAGGATGCGTCTCGGTTTTATTTTGGCAAGTCGGCGAAGGATTTAAGTTTGTCGGAGGCGGCGACTTTGGCGGGTATTTTGCCCGCACCAAATAGTTTCAATCCGATTCAAAATTATCAGTTGGCTGTGCAGTATCGCGATCGGGTGATCGAACGGATGCGGGCACTGGGGACAATTTCTCAGGAAGAAGCCGATCGCGCGAGGCGATCGCGAATCGACATCAATCCCAAAGCCCGCCAATATCTGCAAAGTACGATCGCTCCTTATTTCTACAGTTATGTATTTGACGAATTGGAGTTTTTGCTGGGGGAGCAGTTAGCCAGAGAAGGTAATTTTATAGTAGAAACAGGCTTGAATCCCGGCCTGCAAAAAGTAGCCGAATCTTCCCTCAAGAATGCCGTAGAAAATGCCGGAGCCAGTGCAGGTTTTTCTCAAGGAGCCGTAGTAACTCTCAATACTGCCACCGGAGAAGTCTTAGCATTAGTTGGGGGCGTAAGTTACTTGCAAAGTCAGTTTAATCGAGCTACCCAAGCATTGAGACAGCCCGGTTCTACATTTAAGATTTTTGCCTATACAGCAGCCCTAGAACGCGGAATTCCCCCCACCAAAACCTATTCTTGCGAGCCGCTTTCCTGGGGCGGACAAACTTACAGCGGCTGCGAAAGAACCAGCGGCAGTGCTGATATGTATCGGGGCATAGCACAGTCGGAAAATGTGATTGCTTTGAGAGTAGCACAAGATGTCGGTTTAGACAATGTAGTGGGAATGGCCAGACGTTTGGGCATTACATCTCCACTGCGTTCTTCCCCCGGTTTGGTATTAGGTGAAAGTGAAGTTAACGTATTGCAATTAACCGGTGCATTCGGGGTTTTGGCGAACCGTGGTTTGGGAAACCGCCCCCACGTAATTAAGCGAATTATTGACAGCAGCGATTGCAAAGATCGAAATGATTTTAACAGTTGTCGGGTGATTTATGACTATCAAAAAGATAGCGTTGCCAACCGGCAGTTAGTTTCTGAAGCTGTAGCGGATACCATGACTGATATGCTGCAAGGTGTGGTGCGGGGAGGTACGGGGAGCAGTGCTGCTTTGGGGTTGGGAGAAGCTGGAAAAACAGGCACGACTAATGATAATAAAGATTTGTGGTTTGTCGGTTATATTCCAAGCCAGCAAATGGTAACGGGAGTTTGGTTGGGGAATGATGATAATTCTCCGACTGCCGGAGGTAGTGCAAATGCTGCTCAGTTGTGGGGGGAATATATGCGGCAAGTGGCGCGTTAAGTCATTAGTCATTGGTCATTAGTCATTAGTCATTAGTCATTAGTTAGTAGTCATTGGTCATTTCGGTGGCGCACCTGATACCAAATCGGGTGGATTACCATAACAAAAACGGTTCGTAGTGCGGACTTGCATACGCTTGGAGTTGGAGAATCTAAGGAATGAAAATTTAATAACTTAAGCGATTGCTCGACTTAAGCGATTGCTCGTTACTTTCGCTCTGCCTGGTAATGCAGATAGGCGAGGAAGAGCCTCCTTTTATCTGGCAACTTACAGGAGAGAGGACTGTAGGAGGTGTTTAACTTATTAAGTTTTCGCTCCTAAGCGGACTAAAGTCCGTACTACGAACCAATTGTTGCAAAAGTTTTGAACATTGTATTAACTCAGGGATGCTTTTTTTAGGGCTTGGGTGGTTCGCCTCCAGATCGATCGCACATATTTTCGTTGGTCGATCGCGTGCAGTACAATAAAGGCCAGGAAAGTATAAACCATCCAGAAATGAATATTTCTTGCCAAATCTACAACCGCTGCATTTTGAGGAAAAATATCGGGCAACGTTGCAACCCAGAAAAAAGGCACATTCCCGCTTTTGTAAGAATTAGAGAGGAAAAATCCGCTCAGAGGAACCGCTACCATAAACAAATAAATTGCTGCGTGCAGTAGAAACGTGCGAATCCACTCACCTGTAAACTTGGGAAGGCGGCGCGTATACTTGCGCCACCAAACCCGCTGCAAAATGAAAATACGCCAAGTTAGCAATGCCATTGTCAGCGCCCCAATCGATTTGTGCAAGCTGTAAGCGTTGCCTTGCAATGGTGTATTGTCTGGCATTTTTACCATCAAAAGTCCCCCAGCCAGCAGCAGCAGATAACAGGTTGCCATCACCGCGTGCATTGACCACAATTGCTTGAAGGCTGAATTCGATCGAGGTTGGGGCTTTGTTTGCGGAACTAATTTTGAACTCATCAAATATCTCCTAGACGCACTTGCAATCTCAGAAACTGGGTTGATTCCTAGATTTCTCGTGAGGGGACAGCAAATATTTCCTAGAAACCGGGTTTCTAGCCCGCGATGATCGAGTCCTGAGTCCGAGAAACAGGGCGACATCCAGACAAAATAGAGTGCAAATTAACTACATTTCCAATTACCGCGATCGCAGGTGCTGAAAATCCAGTCGCCTCAACTTGCTCTACAATTGTACCCAAAGTTCCGATCAATTCTTCTTGTTCCGGCCGCGTTCCCCAGCGCACTAATGCTACGGGCGTTTCTGCGCTCAATTCGGCTGCTGTTAACTGGTCGATAATGTAAGGCAAATTGTGGATTCCCATGTATACTACAATGGTTTCGGAGCCGCGGGCGATCGCCTGCCAATTTACCTCCGGCCGATATTTTCCCGCTGATTCGTGGCCGGTGACAAAGGTGACTGACGAACTGTACGATCGGTGTGTCAGAGGAATTCCCGCATAAGCCGCAGCCGCAATCCCGGAAGTTACACCTGGTACAACTTCAACCGCAACTCCAGCTTTTACCAAATCTTCCATTTCTTCGCCGCCGCGCCCGAAAATAAAAGGATCGCCACCTTTAAGACGAACTACGATCGCATTATTTTGAGCTTTTTCTATCAATAGATCAGTTGTTTCGTCCTGCATTAACGAGTGGCGGCCTTTGCGTTTTCCAGCATCAATTCGTACTGCTTCGGGATTGATGGCTGCCAAAATTTGAGGGCTGACTAAAGCGTCGTAAATCACCACATCCGCACACTCTAACAAAGCCTTTCCCTTCAAGGTCATCAAACCCGGATCTCCTGGCCCGGCACCTACTAAATACACTTTACCTAAAGACATTTTTCTGTCTTCCTTTACCTCTTCCGTGCCTCTGCCGTTCATTTTTGAATTAAATTCCCAATTAAATCTGCTAATTCTGCACTTGCGCCTAGAGGGTTTGCCAGATGAAGTTCCGCCGCCGGAAATTGCTGCTTTAGCTGTGCGACATTTTTGGCGATCGCATCTGTAATTCCTCCATTAAATAAGAAGTATGGCACAATTCCTATTTGCTGCTGTCCACCACGAACCAAATTATCAATTTGTGCTTCCAAACTCGGCTGTACCGACCAATAAGCTGTCTCGGCACCGAGTTCCCTGGCAATTTTCTCCACCGTCGAGTTACCTCCGGGGCGGCGGCTGCCGTGAGATAGTAAAATCCATTTTGGCAATAGCAAATTGGGGAGAAAAGCCACATCTTGCATCTGATTTTTTAGCAAGCGTGTTAAGCCAGCTTCCTGGGAACCTAAATGCGGGCGCAATGCAATTTTTAGTTGGGAACCCAAAGTTTTTTGGGCAGTTTCTACCTCTGCGGGTATGTCTTCGGCGACGTGAACTCCCGGTAATAAAAATGCGGGCAGGATTTGCAATTGTGTCAGCCCCAGCGACAGGGTACGTTCGCCAAAACTGCAAATTTGTTCGTGCAGCGGTGCGGGCCCGAATTCTAAGGTGGCGGTTGCTACTGCGGGGAACGAGTTGGCTAATTTTTGAGAAAGCAGTTGACCGAGGTTTTCCAAAGCCCGTTGGGGTCTGGGGTCACGGCTGCCGTGAGAAACTAATAAATAGGTCGATCGCAATTTCAATAGGGATTTGATGTGAATGTTCGACAGAAAATTTATAATAATTATAACACCGTAGGGTGCGCGACTTCAAAATTGCTCGACATTTCGTCGGCATCTCTCAAATCGCGCACCCTACATACACCAATAAGGTAAAACAATGCTTTGACGCGCACTTTTTAGCGCTCTAGGTGCGCGGCGCGCACCCTACACAACTCTCAAATTAACCTTTGGGAGCTGGATCTGCGATGTACTTAAAAGTAGGTTCAGAGTTCCAATTACCGCGTTCGTCCTTGCCATTTGTAGACAAATTAAAGTATAGATCCACAGTGGAATCTGGCTCAATATTACCGAAAAACGGATCGGTGAGTTTGCCCAACGATTCGAGAGCTTTCATGAACATTTGAGTGTGAGAAATTTCGCGAGTCAGCAGAAACTGCAGCGTTTGTTTCGATCCCGCATCCGGCGCGAGTTTAATCAATGCTTCGTAGGTTTGACGCGCTCCGGCTTCCGCACCGATATTAGCGCGCAAGTCGCGCACGACATCGCCACCTTCGTTGACATAAGCACCACTCCAAGCTTGACCTTGGCTGTCCAACAAGTGCGGGCCTACACCGCGCACGGCAAACAAAGTGCTTTTGTAAGCTTCTGTTTGGTCAACATTTTTAGTGTGCATTTCTATCATTTTGCCAACCATTTCTAAGTGGCTAAATTCTTCGATTGCAATATCTTGAAGCATATCCTTAATCCCTGCATCTTCACAGTGAAAAGACTGCACCCAGTATTGCAAAGCTGCTGTCAATTCTCCGGTGGCTCCGCCAAACTGTTCTAGGAGCAATTGAGCAAAGCGGGGGTTTGCTTCGTCTACTTTTACGGCAGACATTAGTTGTTTTTTGTGAAAAAACATGGATCGGTACCTCGGTTTGTTTCTGTTGTTAAAGTCGTCAAATTGCCGACTTTGGGTGTGTTCATCCTCAGAATCCATTGTGCGATAAGCGATCGCCCCCAACCTCGGTCGCTGGATACATATAGCGGAACAAATTTCTCTACTTTCAGGTAGAGTTTAAATTAAAAAATTTCATTACTTAGCAGCCATGAAAATTACTATTTAGCAGCATGATTATTGTCGCACTCGGTTGATTTTGGGCCGATCTCAAATCCTCTCTTCATCGGAATTGTAAATTCACTGTTGACTGTTGACTGTTGACTGTTGACTGTTGACTGTTGACTAAAGTTTTGCCAAATCCACCTTTCCCTCAAATTTGAATCGGGCGATATCGCTGTCTCAGCAACAGGCTAGAGCCGCAGTTTAAGCAAAGTTTTGCGGTGTTGGGTTTTCGGGTTGTTGATATTCTGGATTGAGAGAGTAAGTCATATTGATTTTAGATTTTAGATTTTAGGTTGCACAGAAGACTTTTTTTAACGAACCGCGAAGACGCAAAGGGCGCAAAGGAAGAGGGAAGAGGGAAGAGGGAAGAGGGAAGAGGGAGGGTTGACAACTGATGCAGTTCGGGATGTGTGTCTATTTTAATGCGCTAAGGAAGCGGGATATTTGCCGATCGCCCAAACGAGAAATTGTGCTAAACTCTTGCTGTGCAAGGCATTTGAGGCACAATTGATCCGATCGGTTCGGGGACGCTGAAAAAAAAATCAAAATTTTTTTGCTTGACCTCTAGACTTTTTCGGGAAGATAGTGCTATAGTTAGAAAAGTTATGGCGAGTGTAGCCAAGTGGTTAAGGCAGTGGTTTGTGGTACCACCATTCGTGGGTTCAATTCCCATCATTCGCCCTTTTGATTCTATTGTACAGGTGCGATCGCCCGTTGGGTGCTTAGCTCAGATGGCGGTTGAAACCCCATCTATACAAACGATTTCCGTGCCAAGCGGACTCAAGAAGATAACGTGATTTTCGTTTCCCGGTCTTCAACCCGCACAGGCGGGTTTCGTTTGTATAGACGCGGTTTCTAACCGCCCGGTTTTCTACAAACCTATGTGCTAATCTTAAATCCAATCTAAATGCGAGGCAGAGCCAAAGCATCTGCGTTACCAGGCAGAACCTGGTAACGAGTTAAATCCTACAAACCGATGTGCTAATCTTAAATCCAATCTAAAATCTACAATCTATAATTTAAAATCAAAATATGCGATCTTTAGTAGCAGAAGATTGGGGATATAAATTTAGTGGCGATCGCACAATTAATAAATTTATTCGGGATATAGAAGGAGAAGCCGCTTTAGCGAAATATTACGATTGGGAATGCAGAGAACGCGCCCAACTTTTGATGTCGGAAATAGCCGGCACATCCCACAGTCTTTTCTACGTGCGCCGCCAAAAGATAAATGAGAGATTTTCTGAAGAAGAAATTTGGGAATTGATTCTTGCTACGGATGGAGATAATTTTGAATTGCCAGAATTGTTGCAAAAAGCCGATCGCACTTTGCGATTGTTAGCAACAGTACGCACAGAAGACGGAATCGGCGGCTTGAAATTGCTAGATGCTGGTTTGGTGGCGGTTCCCAGAGGCAGAAAAGATGGCTATGTTTTGCCGGTGCAGTTGCGACTTTTGCCGCAAACTCGCTCGCCAATTCCTGCAAAGTCGATCGCCCGCATTCAACAAATACCATTTTGGGACGACAGACACATACCGACTACCGAACAATTAAAAGTTTGGCACACTTTCTTAAATGTAGAAAAACGCATCGCCGAAGCGCGTCAATTTTGCGTACCTTTCCGCGCCCACAACTACGGTTCTGGCTTAAAAACCGTAACTTTTGAAATCGATCGCAATTCTGCAACTCTTGACGGCTACGATGAAAATCCCTTACAAATCGGCGACTTTCGCGAAAGGCTAAAACAAGCCAGAAATGAAGATATTATCTTATTTGATTCGCCGCCCGGAAGCAGAAGTTCGCGCGATGGCGAAACTTTGGGTAGCATTGCTGAAATTGAGTTTGAACGCGGTAAATTGCGGATTAAGTTAGATTTTGATTTGGGCGATCGCATGGCAGGTGGCAGATATCAACTGCCCAAACAAGGATTTTTGTATTTTGAAGCTGCAGGCGATATCAGTCAGATCGATCGCAAGAAAAAAGCTTTAAAAATGCTGACTGACGGCCGCGCTCAAAATCCGTATTTGAGCGAATTTTTATTCGACTCTTCCCAGGCGAGAATTCCCGATAAACTAATTAAATTGGATCGGGAAGATTTATTAAATCGCAATGCTAACGACGACCAACTCGCCGCCGTTGAAATGGTGCTTTCGGCGCGGGATTTAATTTTGATTCAAGGGCCGCCGGGAACTGGAAAAACGACGGTGATTGCGGAAATTTGCTATCAAATTGCTCGTCAGGGCGGGAAAACGTTAATTGCTTCCCAGGCAAATTTAGCCGTTGATAATGCTTTGAGTCGGTTGGTGCACAATCCGGCGATTCGGGCTTTGCGGAAGGGAAAAGCTCATAAGGTGCAGGAAGAAGGCCAGCCGTTTTTGGAGGAAAATGCGATCGGCACTTGGCTGCAAAATACGGCGATTGATTGCGAACAAAAGCTCTTGCAGCGCCAGACGAATATCACATTTTTGCGGCAGTTGCTGGCAGATTATGACCGATTTAATGCCTACTTTGCCACGGAAAAAGATTTTTTTAAGCAATTAAAGCACCTTCACGACGGCAAGGCAGATATTGAGGAAAAATTGACCGCGCAATCAGCAGCCTATGAACTAAGTTTAACGGCTAAAAGCGAGCTTGAATTTTTGGTTAATGGCTTAGCAAATCTGCTATCTACACCGGATATAAACTGGGAATCTTCGGAAGTTGCCGAGTTTATGCCGAAACTAAAACCTTATTCTGAAGGTAATGTTTTAGTAGAAAATTTTATGGCAAATGTGCGAATTTGTGTTAATCATGCTATTCAAATTGGCTTGGATCGCCCTATGTGCGGCGCGTTTGGGATTGCGGTTTGGTTGCGGGAAACTGTAGCAGCGCAAATGTCGGAATTTAAGGCGGCGGGCGATCGCGCTGATGAGGTTTGTCACGCTATGTCAGCGGTTGCGGAGTCTTTGCGGGTGTCGCGGCAGTTGTCGGAGGCGGTGAATCAGCTACAGTTGGGCGACAAGCAAAATCAGACGCACCGCCACAATCTCGAACAGAAAATCAAGAATTTGGAACTGCGAAAAACGGAAATTTCCGCCGTTGTCGTCAGCGTTGCAGAGTGGATTGAGACAGCAGATGCAACACTTTATAAGGTTGTGCAATCTTGCTGCGAAACTAATGCGATGCTGACTGATGAAATGGTAGAATTGCCTGCGGGATTGCTGAAAATTGCGCGATCGCTCAAATTGCCGATCGTTCCTCCTAAGAGTAAAGTGAATTTACCCGATTTGGAAAGACTGCAAAACGCAATTTCCCACGAAGCCAGCGCGGGTTTTAAGGACATTCAAGGGCAGCAATTCCGGTTTAGCGAGTTTTTGCACCTAAATTTGAATCAAACGCCCCTCGTGCTCGCTGCGGGCGATCGGGCGCAATGGCAGCAACTAGCCAAAGACTTCGCCAGCTACGCCCAAATCAGCCCCAGCCAGCGCAAATTTATCGTAGAAAAAGCGAATAATTTATTCAGTAAAATTCAACAACTTTACAGTGAATCCTTGCAGCCCAATCAAATCCAGACAACTTGCGATCGCCTAGTCAAAGAATTGCTACACAGCATCCTCGCCAACGCCCGCCAGTGCATAATTCCCCTCAAAACCGAAACCGAACAACAACTGATCAAACAGCAACAATTATTAGATAAAATCGGTCAAACATTGAATCAGCAGCAAATATCTGCCGCCCAAAATCAGGTAGAAATAGCGCAGCAAGATGCGAATTTAAAAATTAGCGAAGTTACTAATTTGTTGCAAGCAATTGTCGCCCAGCCAAATCTACCTGAAAGATTGCGGACTTTAGCCGAACAATATCTCGCGCAAAAGTCTAATATTTGGGAGCAACCGCAGCATTTTGTCAAGCAAATTGATGCTTGGAAGTTTAGCACGATCCAGCTTGAAAAATCCATTGCTGACTTAGATCCTTTCGGGATTTTGGAAAATATTAAAAGCCGTCTTGACGAGCAATTATTACCGCTGCAAACAACCAGCGCCGGTTTGCAGCAGCAACTCGCACAACTTCAAGCAGAATTAAACGACATTACGGCTAAACTGCAACAGCAGCAACCAACAGCCGAATTAATAATTGAGAGAAATTGGTGGGAGTCAGTATGGCAAAGTTTCCCGGAAAAATACAAACCAGAAATTCCCAATGTCGAATTATTTGCAGTGGATTTTTTACGAAAGATTAAGCGTATTTTCAATAATTTTCAGAGGGAATTAGAACGAGAAGAAACAGCCTTAAATCGTTCTCAAACTTTGGTTACTGATTGGATCGAAAAACTTCGCCATCCATCGGAAAAAGACCGCAACGATTTAAAGCAAATTTATATTGACAATGCTAACGTCATCGGCATTACCTGCGTGCAAGCTGCGAGTTTTGATTTTAGCAAAAACTTTCCCAGCTTTGATGCAGTCATAGTTGATGAAGTTAGCAAATGCACTCCGCCAGAGTTATTAATCCCAGCTTTGAAGGGCAGAAAATTAGTATTGGTGGGCGATCACAGGCAATTGCCGCCGATGTTCGATAGAAGTACAATCGATGATATCGCCGAAGATATCGGTTGCACTGGAGATGAACTTAGCTTTATCAAAGAATCGCTGTTTAAAGTATTGTTTGAAAATGCTAGCGACGGGATCAAAAAAATGCTGACTACTCAATACCGAATGCACCCGCAAATCATGGGCGCAATCAATCAGTTTTACCAACAAAAACTTAACTGCGGGATTTTGGAAGCCGATACGAGACGCGCGCACAATCTCGCAGGTAAAATCATTCAAGAAAACCATCACCTCCTGTGGGTGAAAACGCCTGTGGGACAAGGGTTTGAGGAGGAAAAACAGGGTACTTCGCGGCTGAATGTCAAGGAGATTGATGCGATCGAGCTTTTGTGCGAACAGATGGAAACCGCTTGGCGGCCTAAAATATTAGAGGGTGAACCGCCGAAGGAAATCGGAATCATTACTTTTTACGGCGCACAATTGAACGCCATTAAAGATAGAATAGAATCCGAAAAATTTCCTTCTTTGAGCATCCGCACTGGTACGGTTGACATATTTCAAGGCATGGAAAGACCTGTAATTATTGTCAGCACGGTGTGCAATAATGTTAGGGGCGATATTGGATTTGCTAAGGAACCGGAACGGGTGAATGTGGCATTTTCCCGCGCCCAGGAATTGCTGGTAGTTGTCGGCTGTCACGATTTATTTACCCAACAAACAGGTACTGTGGGAAAAATGTATCAGGAAGTTTCAAAAACGGTGCGTCACTGGGGAGGTTTTGTAGATGTTTCTAGCGTCCTCAGCTAAATCAATTGACTCGAATTTAAGTTCGCTAGCTGCACAAATCGAGCAACAAAATCCTGGTTTGTCGGTGTTGGCGGCGCGTCAATTGAGGTTTGCTATCCGCCAAACTCCGCTGGAGGTGACTGTTAGCGAACCGCGCGAGTTTAACGTGTTGGAGGAGTTTATTTTGCGGGCTGGTGTTGAGTTCGAGCCGGCGCCGACTTTGCAGGAATTGGCGGATTTGCTGGGGTTGGATTTGGTTTTTGTGAAGACTGCGGCGGCGAATTTGGTTGGTTTGGAGGTTTTGGAGGTGGCGGATAATGGTAAAATTGCTATCGCCCCGCAAGGTCAAGATTTTTGCGAAAAAGGTGCGGTTAGCCGATCGCACGTTCAATCAATTTACGCGATTTCCGATCCTTTAAATCAAACTCTCACCTTCAAATTCGATGCTGTAGCCGCAGAATCCAGCGATTTACCAGATTTAGCAGAATTAGTATCGCTGGAACATCAAATTACCGACTTTGCCGATTTAAGCATAGCAGAAATCCAGCCGTTAATCCAAGCATCCGGTTTAGGAATTCACATCCCCGAAAACGGCAAAATTGTCTCTAAGTGCGATGTCATCGGCGACGATTTAGATGTTTTACAAACAGTATCAATTTTTGTGTTGCTGGATGGAATAGAAAATAAAACTACCATTCAAGCCCGACAGGGAAAGCAAATATTAGAAACAGCATCAAACTTTCTCAACCAACTCGAATCTCAGCATAAATTGTTGAATGAATTGTGCAAATCAACGGAAGAAATTGCACAGCCTGAGTCAGAAACAATCCCGGTTCAAAAAACTCGCAAAAAGTCATCTACAGCCGCAGGAAGAAAGAAGAAACCATAAAAGTTGCGAGTCAGCAAGAAAATAGCGGACTCGCATTCTGCACGCTCGATCCGTTTTTGTTATGGCAATCTACCGGACACTATCTAACTAATTCCTAGATTTCAGTATTTTCTATCCTGTAGGTGCGTCATATCAATTCCGGTTCACTCCTCATGATGTCAACAGTCAACAGTCAACAGTCAACAGTCAACAGTCAACAGTTAACAGTCAACAGTGAATTTACTATTTTGATGAAGAGAGGATTTGATATCAGTCTTAAGATTGCTAAACTGACGCACCCTACAATAATTCTACTGAGCCTTAACGCATTTCAGCATCCGCAAAGTAGCCGCCGCCCCGTAATTCCGCTTAGCAGAATCATCGGGAGCAAACCGATTCCCAATTTCGTTAAGAGGAGAAGCTACACCACAATAACCAGACATTTGATTGATAATCGCAGCAGCCCAATGATTCTGAGTATCTGAAAAAGTTTTAGGCTGCTGTTTAGCCAATAAATTCGGCTGCATTCCCCGCGCCAACAAACCAAATTCTGCTGATCTTCGCATCACCGCCATCAATTCAGCGCGAGTGACAGGCTGCGTAGGTTTAAAAGTTCCATCTTGATAACCGCTGACTATCTTATTGTCTCGCGCAAATTGAATTTTTCCCGCACTCCAGCGCGAGTTATCAACGTCGCTGTAGGGACGGGAAGCAACTATGCTGGGAAATGTGATATTAGCACCTTGTATTCCTTTCAAGGATTCCAATACTAAAGATACTAATTGCTCTCTGGTGACAGCAAGTTGGGGCCGAAAGGTATTATCTTGAGCAAAGCCTGCTACAAATCCCAGCGCGACAGCTTCTTTAATTTCGGCAGCGTAGATATCGGTTGCAATATCTGTGAATGTAGAAGAGCCAGTATTTCCTCCGGTATTTCCTCCGGTATTTCCGCCAGTATTTCCACCAGTATTTCCGCCGTTATTTCCTCCGGTATTGCCAGTTTCTCCCGGCGCGTTTTGACTGGTTGTGAAATAAAAATGACCTAATACTTTGCCTTGATAAGCTCTTTTACTAAATCGCCAGCCCGGATCGAGAGTGATTTTCATAAAGCCGTTAACATCACCGTTTGTCCGGCCGATAATTATCGGTTTAACGTTGGGATCTAGGGAAGTTCCCATGAGTACAACATTGCCGTCAATGCTTTCCAAACTTAGGCTGTATTTTAATGCTAAATCGGTGCCGCCCATGCGAATAGAAAAGCCGTTGCTGTCTGTGGCGCGGCCGCAAATGCCGGTGAAATCAAAATTAACTAATAAGGGATCGATTCTGACGGGATTAGAGCCGTTTTCGCTCCAGCATTGCCGTTTGTCTGTTACTTGTTCTACAATTAGCAATTGATAGCCACCGAAGGGGCGGGGTTGGGCGATCGCAACTACTCGCTCTTGGTTGATTTCGGTTTCGTCAAAAGTAAATGCTTTGACTGGGGCGATCGCGCCTAGTGTTAAAATTGCTGAACCTGCCAGTGCGGCTGCTGTTCGTAGCAGTAAATGTTTCATAGTTTTTCCCTCTTTACTCCTTGTGTTGATGAGACATACCTAGAAGATTAAAAGGTCGCGGTCTTCTGACAACAAGATAGAATTTTACCATCTGTTGTTCCGTTGATGCGCCGTGAGTCGGAGAAATATAATAAAATTCAATACCGTGCAAATTAAATCTGAGCCAACCTAGCCTCCCAACTATGGGGGGAGAAGAGTATTTTATTTCGTCAGCCTTTTTTAGAGGATGTGATGTCAAATCCTCTCTTCATCGGAATAGTAAATTCAGGCGTTGACTGTTAACAGTTAACATCATGTAGGAGTGCAACCGGAATTGATATGAGGGGATATCCTATACAAAAAAGGTGCATTACACGCTGGTTAACGCACCTTAAAATAAATATTAAATAAAGGCTTTTTATGCCTACCGGAACATACTGCTAACAGAACTATCTTCGTGAATCCGCCAAATAGTTTCGCCCAGCAAATTCGCTACCGAAAGTACCGTTAACTGTTCAAAACGGTGTTCTTCAGGTACAGGAATTGTATTCGTAACAATTACCTCTTCCAAGACTCCGCTAGACAAACGCTCGATCGCCGGATGCGAAAATACTGCATGAGTAGCACAAGCATAAACCTGCCTCGCACCCTCGCGGCGCAACAATCTGGCACCCTCACAAATCGTGCCGGCAGTATCGATCATGTCGTCCACCAACACAGCAGTTTTGCCACTGACATCACCGATCAGGTTCATCACTTCTGCCACATTGTGAGCTTGTCGGCGCTTGTCAATAATTGCCAGGGGAGCATCGCCAAGCTTTTTGGCAAAGGCTCTGGCTCTGGCGACTCCGCCAACATCCGGCGAAACCACAACAATATCCGACAACTGTTTCCTCGCCAGATAATCCAAAAGCACCGGCGAACCGTAAACGTGATCGAAAGGAATGTCAAAATAACCTTGAATCTGAGCCGAGTGCAAATCCATTGCCAAAATGCGACCAGCCCCTGCTTCAGTAATCAAATTAGCCACTAATTTTGCAGTAATCGACTCTCTGCCGGCTGTTTTGCGGTCTGCCCTAGCATAGCCGTAGTAGGGAATCACAGCAGTAACTTGTCTTGCAGAAGCGCGGTGACAAGCATCGATCATGATTAATAATTCCATGAGGCGATCGTTTACCGGACAGCAAGTTGGCTGAATCAAGTAAACATCGCAACCCCGAATCGATTCTTGAATTTGAACGTAGAGTTCGCCATCCGCGAACCGCTTGCGAACCATCGGCCCCAAATCGATCCCCAGATAGCGAGCCACTTCTTGGGCGAGGGGAATATTAGCGGAACCGGAAAACAGCCGCAGACGGTCGTTGCCAGAAATCGGCGACTCGGGAAGCGGAAGTGGTAAAGTAGCAGAACGGATCACAGCAGGCCTCTTGCAGGACGTTTATTCCACCGCTATCTTACCATCTTAAACTCGAAATATTAAGTCATTATTTTGATAGATTCAACTTTCGGAGCGATCGCAAGTGTTAATTTAGACGAACTGAATAGGAGTTGCAGAATTACGTCCGAGAAACCGCGTTTCTACCAAGTTCTGTAGTGCCAGAAGTCCCAGAAGTGCGATCGCCCGCCGGCCCCCTGCGTCTCAAAATTCTGGCGACAGTCAATGTCTGGGCCCTGACTGAAAGTTGCGATCGCCCAAAATTCGGTCAAAGGCCGAAAGCATCCGGCTTCAAAGTGATAAAAATGCGACCGACAGACAATAAACTTGAAAAATACTGTAAAAAAAGTTAAGAATCGGAAGCATACTCCTGATTTTTGATATTGGGCAAAGCAAGGTAGAAATCGATGAGCTTAAGAGAACGGATTGACGCAGAAATCAAAGCAGCCATGAAGTCCAAGGACAAAGTTCGCTTGGAAACAGTGCGCGGCATCAAAAAATTTATTCTCGAAAAAGAAGTCAGCTTGCGTCCTTCCGGGCAAGAGACGCTGACAGAAGCTCAAGAATTGGAAATTTTGATGCAAATAGCCAAACAGCGCCGGGATTCGATCGAACAATACCGCAAAGGCGGCCGCGAAGACTTAGCGGCACAAGAAGAGGCGGAGTTGGTAATTGTGGAAGAGTATTTGCCGCCGCAGATGTCAGACGAAGAGGTGAGTCAAGTGGTTGACGAAGTGATTGCCTCGGTGGGCGCTACTTCTGCAAAAGAGATGGGCAAGGTGATGGGCAAGGCAATGCAGCAGCTTAAA
Organism: Microcoleus sp. CZ3-B2; assembly: GCF_036705055.1. Lineage (NCBI taxonomy): Bacteria > Bacillati > Cyanobacteriota > Cyanophyceae > Oscillatoriales > Microcoleaceae > Microcoleus > Microcoleus sp. CZ3-B2. The sequence continues at coordinate 30,570 of NZ_JAUBTN010000067.1, forward strand.
GGCAAAGCAGACGGTAACAGAATTCAAGACATGGTGAAAGCAAAGCTTAGTCAGTAGTCAGTAGTCAGTAGTCAGTAGTCAGTAGTCAGTAGTCAGTAGTCAGTAGTCAGTAGTCAGTAGTCAGTAGTCCTTAGTCAGTAGTCAGTTGGTAGGGGGGGTGGATGGTGCGTGCCCGCCCTCTTTGCTCGTTACTTTCGCTCTGCCTGGTAATGCTTCTGGGGCGAGGAAGAGCCTCCTTTGATCTGGCAACTTACAAGAGAGAGGACTGTAAGAGGTGTTTAAGTTATTAAGTTTTCGATCCTTAGTTCAGCAGTCAGCAGTCAGAACAAAGAATGTATGGGGATTATCCCGCTGCGTTAAGCGAAGCTATCCCCTAGGGAATCGCCCCTACTTAAATTTGCTGGTTTCTCAAAGTTGCGTAAAAAAATGTAAAATGCTAACTTTGGTCGGGACTGGGAACTACAGACAGTGAAGTATGTTCGAGAGCATTAAAGACCTAGCATTACTAGGTCTGCGAGCGATCGCCTATTTTTTAACAATTTCTACTTAAACTTATGCAGCCACCTATTGCTATTGGAACTCTCCTACAAAACCGCTACCGCTTGGTGAGTATTTTAGGTCAAGGGGGATTTGGCCGCACTTATTTAGTAGAAGACGAGGGGCGGTTTAAAGAACGCTGCGCCCTAAAGGAATTGATTCCGGTGCAAAGCGGGCCTTACGTTTTGGAAAAATCGAAGGAATTGTTTCAAAGAGAGGCGGCAATACTTTACCAAATTTCGCACCCGCAAATTCCCCAGTTTCGGGCAATATTTGAAGAGAATCAACGTTTGTTTTTAGTGCAGGATTACGTGGAAGGGATGACTTACCGCGAACTGTTGCTCGATCGCACTTCTGCAGGCGGCAGATTCAGCGAAGCCGAAGTCTTGATATTTATCCGGCAAATGCTACCGGTACTGGCTCACATCCACGCCCGCGGCATCATCCACCGCGACATCTCCCCTGAAAATATCATCCGCCGGGAAAACGACCAGTTGCCGGTGCTGATTGACTTTGGAGTGGTGAAAGAACTCGCCACCAAAGTCCAGTCTCCTGAAGGAACACCCCACGCGACAACAGTCGGTAAAATCGGCTACGCGCCGATGGAACAGTTGCAAAGCGGGCGCGCAACTGCCAGCAGCGACCTGTATGCTTTAGCTGTAACGGCGATCGTCCTGCTGACGGGCAAAGAACCGCAGGAATTGCTCGATCAAAGAACCCTGCAGTGGAATTGGCAGCAGCAAGTGCAGGTGAGCGCGGGCTTGGCGGCGGTACTGAATCGGATGTTAAATCGCTCTCCGGGCGATCGATATCAATCTGTCAGCGAAGTAGCCAAAGCACTCGACGGAAAAACCAACCCTCAGCCTAACCAGCAAACTTTACCGCCAGCGCCTGCTGTAGTCCCGTCAAACGCTTCGCTAATCGCAACGGTGGCCGTGGGCCGGCCGCCCGATCCCGATCCGATCGCCCCTAGTTCTTACCCGCAAAACCAACCTGACCCCCTAATTCAGCCCGCTGGCGGCTCTGTTTGGGACAATCCCGTTGCTGCGATAGGATTGCTAGCAGGCTTAGTAATCTTGACAGGCTTCGGTTCCTGGGCCTTAGTAGGCTCATTTCTCAAAAAACCGACACCCAAACCCACTCCGACACCACCACAAGTCATAACTCCGACACCGATCCTAAATCCGATACCAAGCCCAGAACCGTTACCAACCCCAACCCCAAAACCTTTACCAACCCCAAGCCCGGAACCTTTACCAACCCCAAGCCCAGAACCTTTACCAGAACCGAGTCCAGAACCTTTACCGGAACCGAGCCCAGAACCTTTACCGGAACCGAGCCCGGAACCTTTACCGGAACCAAGCCCGGAACCTTTACCAGAACCAAGCCCCGCGCCGACTCCGACACCCAAACCGACACCAGCACCGACTCCGACACCCAAACCAACTCCGACACCCAAACCGACACCAGCCCCGTCACCCAAACCGACTCCGACACCAAAACCGACACCAGCCCCGACACCCGTACCAACTCCCGCGCCGTCGCCGGAACCCGCACCAACTCCCGCGCCGTCGCCGGAACCCGCACCCACTCCCGCGCCGTCGCCGGAACCCGCACCCACTCCCGCACCAACTCCCGCACCGTCGCCGGAACCCGCACCAACTCCTGCCCCGTCGCCGGAACTCTAAACTTTTGGCAAGACAATGTAGAGTGAAGTTGAGGCCAATTACTTGTTAGCTATTTGCCAATGAACTCGTTGCTGATTGCTGGAACTGATACCGACGCGGGCAAAACTGTTTTGACCAGCGCTCTGGCTGCTTATTGGCAAATGTATTTCCCGCAGCGCAGTTTGGGAATTATGAAGCTGCTGCAAACGGGTACGGGCGATCGCGAACTCTACACCCGTTTGTTTCGCCTCGACCAATCCCCCGAAGAACTCAATCCGCTGCACTTTGATGCACCTCTAGCACCGCCGGTGGCTGCAGAACGGGAAGGGAGACCGATCGAACTCGAAAAAGTCTGGACGGCGCTGCAAAGCCTCTCTGAGCGCAAGGATTTTGTGTTGGTGGAAGCTTTGGGAGGGCTGGGTTCGCCTGTAACGCGGGAACTGACGGTGGCCGATATTGCCAGGGATTGGCGGCTGAGGGGAGTTTTGGTGGTACCTGTGAGGCTGGGGGCGATCGGGCAAGCTGTGGCAAATGTTGCTCTCGCCAGACACGCGGGTTTTAAGCTCAGAGGAATTGTGCTTAATTGCGTTAAAGCTTGTTCTGCACAAGAAATTGCCGACTTGACACCAATAGATTTGATCCAGTCGCTGACTCAAATGCCCGTGCTGGGTATTTTGCCTCATTTAGATGACCCAAATGACCTGACAAAATTAGCGAGAGCAGCTTCAGAATTAGATTTAGAGCGATTACTTCCGGGGGTTAATTTAGTTCCTCAGACTTCTAAATAACCCTATTCAAAACACCTCTCTTTCTCTGCGTACTCTGCGGCCTCTGCGGTGAAAAATTAAGATTTTATTTTAACCGCAGAGAGCGCAGAGAGCACAGAGTAAGAGAAGAATGAGGTTCACAAATTGCTATAAGGAGAATGAAAAATGGTTTCTACTTTACCGAATTTAACTGATAATGACCTGACAAAATTAGCGAGAGCAGCTTCAGAATTAGATTTAGAGCGATTACTTCCGGGGGTTAATTTAGTTCCTCAGACTTCTAAATAACCCTATTCAAAACACCTCTCTTTCTCTGCGTACTCTGCGGCCTCTGCGGTGAAAAATTAAGATTTTATTTTAACCGCAGAGAGCGCAGAGAGCACAGAGTAAGAGAAGAATGAGGTTCACAAATTGCTATAAGGAGAATGAAAAATGGTTTCTACTTTACCGAATTTAACTGATGTCGATTTATCTCAATTGCGGCTGGAGATTAGAAACTTGCAGCCTCAGTTAGTCGAATGGCGGCGGCGTTTGCACGAAAAGCCGGAGTTGAGTTTTGATGAAAATTTAACGGCCCAGTTTGTCTCGCAAAAGTTGCAGGAATGGGGAATTGAGCATCAAACTAATATTGCTAACACTGGCGTTGTCGCCACTATCGACAGCGGCAAACCGGGGCGGGTTTTGGCAATTCGGGCTGATATGGATGCTTTGCCGATTCAAGAGGAAAATGAGGTGGATTATCGATCGCAGCATGATGGTATTATGCACGCTTGTGGCCACGACGGTCATATTGCGATCGCCCTCGGTACAGTTTGTTATCTCGCCAAGCACAAACACAGCTTTTCGGGTCAAGTAAAATTTATCTTTCAGCCCGCCGAAGAAGGCCCGGGGGGCGCAAAACCGATGATTGAAGCGGGAGTTTTGCAAAATCCTGATGTTGATGCGATCGTCGGCTTGCATTTGTGGAACAATCTACCATTAGGCACTGTAGGCGTTCGCAGCGGGGCGCTGATGGCTGCTGTCGAAGTTTTTGACTGCAGGATTTTTGGCAAGGGTGGGCACGGGGGAATGCCGCATCAGACAGTAGATGCGATCGTAGTTACAGCCCAAATTGTCAGCGCCTTACAGGCAATTGTCGCACGGAACATTGACCCGATCGACTCAGCCGTAGTAACAGTCGGCAAATTCCACGCAGGTGACACCCACAACGTCATCGCCGACACCGCCCAAATCGGCGGTACAGTGCGCTATTTCAATCCCACATATCAAGGTTATTTTGCTCAACGAATCGAGCAAATAATTGCCGGAATTTGTCAGAGTCACGGCGCAAATTACCAACTCGATTATTGCTCGCTTTATCCGCCAGTTATCAACGATGCGAGCATGACTCAATTGGTACGCAGCGCCGCCGAATCAGTTGTAGAAACTCCTGCAGGAATAGTGCCGGAATGTCAAACAATGGGCGGCGAGGATATGTCATTCTTTTTGCAAGAAGTCCCCGGTTGCTATTTCTTTTTGGGCGCGGCAAATCCTGAAAAAAACTTGGCTTACCCGCACCACCACCCGCGCTTTGATTTTGATGAAACTGCCTTGGGGATGGGTGTAGAAATGTTTGTGAGGTGCGTAGAAAAGTTTTGCAATTAGCTTTTTTCATAGGTTCGTAGTCAGGATTTTAGTCCTCTGATTAATGCGGACTCGCATTCCTCACTACGAACCGGGTTATCTCGTTTGAAAGATATTCTGCACCATTTTTTTATCCACACTCGCCGCCGCCTTGTCCAATTCTGCAATCTCGCCGGAGTCTAATTCCCAGCCCAAAGCACCAATATTATCCCTCGCCTGTGCGGCAGATTTAGCGCCGGGAATGGGAATAGTTTCTTTGCAGATGCACCAGTTGATTGCTACCTGCGAAACAGTCTTATTTCTGAATGCCGCTATTTCTCGCAAACATCCCAAAAGCGATCGCATTCCCGGAAGTAGCTGCTTGCACGCCAAACCTCGAATACCCTTCGGAAGAGAGCCATTTTTCGAGTATTTACCCGTCAGCAACCCCAAGGCTAAAGGACTGTAAGCAATTAATTTTATCCCCAATTCATCGCAAACATCTTTCAATCCGAGTTCTGTCACCGGATAGGTAGAAAGTAGCGAATATTGCACTTGTAAAGTAACAATTGGAATTTGGCGGGAGCTAAATCTTTGATGCACCCATTTCAGCCGTTTCGGCCCGTAATTAGACAAACCTACACCCTTGACCAATCCTTGCTCGTAAAGGTCGCCTAAACCATCCAAAAGAGCCCCCTCTTGCCAAGGAGCGTAGTTAGCTGTAGACCAGTGCATTTGCACCAAATCTACATTTTTTCCGAGCCGCGAAGCCGAGGCTTTACCAGCGGATATCATGGATTGTCGCGTCAGCCTCCAAGGATAAGCTGCTAGTTTTGTCGCAATACAAATATTGTCTTTATTTGCACCTTGATATTGTTGAGAAAACTGCCCCAAAAGCTGTTCGCTGCGTCCGTTTAATTTTCCTGTTCCGTAAGAATCGCCGGTATCGAACAAGGTGACACCGCTGCTGACGCAAAGATTGAATGCAGCTTGCAATTCCTCGTCCATACTTTCATCGTAACCCCAGAGTAATCTATTACCCCAGGCCCAAGTGCCGCAGCCCATTTTTGGCAGTAAAATTTTTTGGTTAGTTTGCATTCTTATTGATGGTTGTTATATTAACTCTGCTCTGAAATCTTGCACTTCTGTCAAAGAGTGAATTTTATTGTGGGCCTTTAACTAATGACCAATGACTAATGACCAATGACCAATGACTGTTAGTTGTTAGCTGTTAGCTGTTAGTTGTTATTTGTTAGTTGTTATTGGGGATTGAGAATTGGGCGGAGCGAAGCGGAGGGA
>NZ_JAUBTN010000068.1:0-35716 GCF_036705055.1 Microcoleus sp. CZ3-B2
GTTAGTTGTTAGTTGTTAGTTGTTAGTTGTTAGTTGTTAGTTGTTAGTTGTTAGTTGTTAGTTGTTAGTTGTTAGTTATTAGTTATTAGTTATTAGTTATTAGTTATTAGTTATTAGTTATTGGTCATCAGGAAGAAAATACCTCTAGCATTCGATCGATCTCAATTATTGAAAATATCTGCGTTATGGCGGTTCGATCGCGTGGTGAGGTATGCCCAATGCCCAATGCCCAATGCCCTATCCCCAATGCCCAATCCCTCCGCTTCGCTCCGCCCAATTCCCAATTCCCAATTCCCAATGCCCAATGCCCAATGCCCGACAGCAGCTCCTATGAGAGCTTGAAAGCCTATAATCTGTGTTGATCCGCCTGAAATCAGCGGTTGAAATTGCAGCTATAGCGCGTCGCGTGAGAACCCCGGTCAATAAGCCGGGGATGAAACGCAGTTGCAGCCTTTAGGCTGCGAGTAATCTGTGTTATAATTTTAACAATGCGGAACAAGTAGGCGTATCAACTACGTGTTAAACCATTCCTAGAACGGTGAGATTCCGGGCAGTAAGACACCCTCAACATTTTTGTTTGAGAAAGACTATGGTACAGCCAAGCAGCGCAGGATGGAGAGCGTACCGAACTGGCAAGAGTGTTGAAAAGTGCGAACGAAAGCATAAAGCAAAAAGTAAGCGTAATTGCAACACCAAAAGGTAGTTGTTTTGAACGTCTAGAGGTGTCTTGACAGCGCCTTTAAGAGTGTCAAAGCTTCTTAAGAATCTCCGTGCGTTCACGCCGGAGAGTGTCAATCTTGAGCAGAAGCCTGGGTAATCGGATCGGGAGAATCGACATAGTGGTAGGGCGGCAAAGTCACAATCGGAATCTGGGCAAAATTCTCAACAGGCGGCGGCGAAGAAACAGTCCACTCCAACCCCGTAGCGTGCCAAGGATTGTCCGTTGCTTTCGGGCCCTGCAGCGCGGAAACCACCATATTGACGATAAAAGGCAGCGTCGATACCCCCAGCAGAAATCCCCCCAAACTGGCAATGACGTTCAACCCTTGGTATTGCGGATCGTAGGAAGCAACCCGGCGCACCATCCCTTGCAAGCCCAACGGGTGCATCGGAAAGAAAGTCAGATTAGCCCCGATAAAAGTTAGCCAGAAGTGGATTTTGCCCCAGCCCTCGGCGTACATCCGCCCAGTCATCTTGGGAAACCAGTAGTAAATTGCTCCAAAAATCGCAATTGTGATGGTGTTGAACACAATGTAGTGGAAGTGGCCGACTATAAAATAAGTATTATTTACGTGCAGATTAAAAGGCACTGCCCCCAGCATAACGCCCGTGATGCCGCCGAACAGAAACATGACTACGCCACCCAAGGCAAACAGCATCGGCGTTTGTAGGTGCAGCTTTCCGCCCCAAACGGTAGCAGTCCAAGCGAATACCTTAACGCCAGTCGGCACGGCGACTAACATGGTGGAGAACATGAACAGCATCCGCATCCAGCCGGGAGTGCCGCTGGCGAACATATGGTGTACCCAAACGAAGATGCTGAGTAGAGAAATTGCAAAGGATGCAACCGCTACGGATTTATAGCCAAACAAAGGGTTGCGGGAAAAAGCAGGCAAAATCTCCGAGAAAATACCGAAGGCCGGCAGCGCCATTACGTAAACTGCAGGGTGCGAGTAAAACCAGAATAAGTGCTGGTAGAGAATCGGGCTACCTTCGTTAAAAGGATCGAAAAAGGTTGTCCCCAAGGCTAAATCGAACAACATCAGCACCGCAGCCGCTGTCAGGGCTGGCAGGCAAAACAGTTGCAGCAACTGGGCGCTCAAAACCGTCCACACAAAGATTGGCATTCGGAACCAAGTCATGCCCGGTGCTCGCATTCTGACGATCGTCGTTACGAAGTTAACTCCCCCCATAATCGACGAGATGCCCAGCAGCGCCACACTCACCAGCCAGATCAGTTGGCCGTTGATTAAATCGCCTGACGGGTTTTGGATGCTGACCGGCGGGTAAGACCACCAGCCAGCCTGGGCGGTGCCGCTGGGGAGCAAGAAGCTGGAAATCAGCAGGATGCCTGCGGGGGGAATTATCCAGAAGGAGATGGCATTGAGGAGGGGAAACGCCATGTCCCGCGCCCCGATCGCCAGCGGTACCAGGTAGTTGCCTAGACCCACCATGCAGGGGAAAACCCACAGGAAGATCATTATTGTCCCGTGCATGGTGAACAGGCCATTGTACAGCGGGCGATCGACTAGATTTAATGCTGGAGAGATCAGTTCGGCGCGCATAATCATCGAGAATAAACCCGCGATTAAAAAGAAGATAAAAGCAGTAATTAGGTACTGAATGCCGATAACTTTGTGATCTTTGCTGAAGCTGATGTAGCGCCGCCAAGGAATCGGATTTTCGCGGAGATCGCTTTCACGATCGCCACCGTTGGCTATGTTTTCCATCGAGTTATTTGTCATTTTTCAGTTACTTAGTTATTAATCGAGAGCAAATTCTGTTTTTTTGCCGAATAGTTCGATCAGTTGGGATGATTTACCACAGGAGGCGGAGCCGGTGTCACAGTGGGCCAGAAGCTGCTTCTGGTTTTCTGCACTTGCTTTTTGTATTCGGAAACCGCCTGATTCTTTGCAGGAGTTGGCGATTGTGTCGCAGCTTGGGTCAGCCAGCGATCGTAAGCTGCGGGGGATTCAACGTACACATCCGCATCCATCAGGGCAAAGTAAGTGCCGCTGAATTGAGAATCTCTCAACCGATATTTGCCTTCTCGGATCGGCGCAAACACAAAATTAATACTGCGGTTGGGAATGATATCTTGCTTGATGCGGAATTCAGGAACGTAGAAACCGTGAATAACATCCAGCGATTGCAATGTCAGCCGCACGTTTTGATTGACTGGTAGGTGCAATTCTGTACTGGTAACATTCTGGCGCGGATAGCGGAAAGACCAAGACCACTGTTTAGCAATTACCTCAATTTCTTCAGAAACTAATTTAGAATTGTTGTTGTTTTCCGTAGGTTTTTCGGCGGCATAAACAGGTTCTTCTAGAGGCAGGTGCAAGTGGGCGATCGGTGTCAAACCTTGGATGTTGATTTTTTGATAAATCATGTAGCTTTGAGCCGCAACCCACATCACTAACAACACCGGAACAACTACCCAAAGAACCTCGATTTTCCAATTTCCCCTCGCAGGATGACCGTGGCTGAAGTCTCCTTTCGGTGCGCGGGAAGTGAGGATAGAATAGAGGATAATGGCAGAAATTCCGATAAAAATAAACGTTCCGATAGACACCAAGAAGCTAAACAGATTGTCAACTTGTTGGGCTTCTGCGGTTCCCTGACTGGGCATCCAAGAATAGGCCTGCTGTCCTACCCAGTGGCTGGCTATCATATCTAAGGCGATCGCGATCGCCAATAGCAAGCTCATGAAAACTTTCATAAAATTCCTGCTGCTTGAAAAGATGCGTATTCTAAGTCGAAACTCTTAATTTATTTACCTATTTACTGGAGGGCAGAACTAGGATTTAATCCCTGTCGGAGCAAACCCGCAGCCGTATTGTGAATCCCAAACTGGTCTCCCATGTGTGCTCCGAGCGTCCCGTGAACGAATAGTAAACCCAGCATGACAACGCCTGCTAGCAAATAGCTCCACTGCACTTGTCTGCTGGCGTCTTTGCGCCAGCGGTAGCGCTGAAACCCCCTCCACACGGTCAGGGCAACGATCGCCCCCAAGAGCAAAACTCCGCCTAAACCGTGCAATACCATCGTCGGCGCTGCACCCAACCCCCACGCACTCTTGACATTCGCAGGGGGATCTGCGAGCATAATCTCGAAAAATCCGGCTGCGACAGTAAAAAATGTGACGATCGCACTTGCGACCAAATTGTACCAGCCCACATCATAAAAGCCCGATCGCAGCGCAGGGACAGCCAAAAATTTCAAAATCGGTCTTTCTAACGGAAAAAGATTTCCTGCTATATCAAACAAGATGGCAATTATAAACAAACCCAGGGTAAAATGCACCAAATTCGGATGAATTGGCACTTCGTAGGGCAGTCTATTTGCACCTAGCTTGAACCCCAATTGATCGGTAAGTTGCTGCACAAGTTGCGAATTCATTGCAAAATTCCTCTTTTCGTCGCTTCAACGATCGGCTCTACGTGCAACCCGTAAACCCAAACCAGCCGAGTTCCCAGATATGTTTGAAATAAAACCAAACAACTCAAAAAAGTTGTCGCCCCCAGATAAGCCGGCGGTACTTTCAAGGGACTGCGCCTGCGAATTACAAAGCGCCAACCCATAATTCCCGCCAGAATTGCCGCCAGTGACCATCCCGTAATCGTGTGCAAATCTAGTACCGGTTTAACCACCTCGTAAGGTTGCGCCAAACCAGCTTCAAACTGACCGAACATCACAGCTAGGAATATGGAAACTGTCGCCACAAACAAGTTCCAGAAACTCACCTCAAACAAGCGGTGATTGCGAGTAAAATATCCAACAAGGTCGCAGAAAAATGAGAAAATTACCATCGCAATTACAAAGTGGACAAGAATCGGATGGAGCGGATCGGGATAAGGTAGATTTTCGCTATTGAGAGGTAGAGCAGGCATTGCTTTGTCCTTACGGCATCAATAAATTATATAGCCTTTCTCAGAAAGATGAGGTACTGTCGGGCATAGGGCATAGGGCATACCTCACTTTTTTAAGAAAGGCTATATCATATCCAATCAATTACCAAGTATCAACAATTCACAGGTTCGTAGTGAGGAATTTAGTTCTTATAATTGCGGGCTAAAGTCCTCACTACAAACCAATCTTGTCTTTATGGTTAGAGGGCAATGCGGTTTGCTGAAAATTGCCAATTTCATATCTAAACATCGATTTAAACAAAACATTGTCAGTTTCATGGTTTGTCGCTCACTTGCTGGATCAGTTTCGCCACCACAGCAGTCCATCCCGTCTGGTGAGACGCGCCCAATCCTGCACCGTTGTCGCCGTGAAAGTATTCGTGAAACAAAATCAAATCGTGCCAGTGAGGATCGTTTTGAAACTTTTCTAAACCGCCATAGACTGGTCTTTTACCATCTTTACCTATGATAAAAATGCTATTTAGCCGCTGCTCTAATTGCAAGGCAACTTCCCATAAATTCATCATAACTTCAGAGCCAGTAGGAAATTCTACTTGGAAGTCATCGCCGAAATAATGGTAATATTTTTGCAACGATTCAATTAATAAGAAATTTAACGGAAACCAAATCGGCCCGCGCCAGTTTGAGTTTCCACCAAATTGATCAGTTGTAGACTCAGCAGGCTCATAGTCTACCTGATATTTAATGCCATCCCACTCAAAGATAAACGGATGTTCTAAATGATAGCGAGAGAGGGAGCGAATGCCGTAGGGCGAAAGAAATTCATTTTCATCGAGCAGCTTTTTGAGGACGCGCTGCAATTTTTCGGCGGTGGTAATTGAAAGCAGCCTGCGCTCACCGACTCCGGGAATTTCCATACTGGCAATATTCTTTGCTAGTTCTGGGCGGTTCTTGAGAAACCAATCCATTTGCTCTTGGAAACCCGGCACTGTTTCTAATAATTCAGTTTCCAAAGTATCGACGGCAAATAGTAGCGTCATCCCCACCATTGAGCGCACTTTGAGCAAGCAACATTCACCGTTAGCCTGAGACAGAGCATCGTAATAAAAGCCGTCTTCATCGTCCCACAAACCGATTTTTTGGGAACCGACATGGTTAACAGCATCGGCTATGTGAAGGAAGTGTTCAAAAAATTTAAGCGCCATGTCCGCGTACACTCGATCTTCGCGGGCAAGTTCTAAGGAAATTGCTAACATATTTAGCGCAAACATTCCCATCCATGCCGTGCCGTCTGCTTGTTCCAAATAGCCGCCAGTTGGTAATGGTTTGCTGCGGTCAAATACCCCAATATTATCTAAGCCTAAAAAGCCGCCTTGAAACAAATTTGCACCTTGAGGATCTTTGCGGTTTACCCACCAAATAAAGTTGAGCAGCATTCTGTGAAACATCCGTTCTAGGAAGTCCCGATCGCCTTTACCTACTCGCTTTTCTTCAATTTTATAAACTCGCCAGGCCGCCCAAGCTTGCACGGGCGGGTTGACATCTCCAAACGCCCATTCATAGGCGGGAATTTGACCGTTTGGGTGCATATACCACTCGCGAGTTAGCTGTAGCAATTGCCGCTTGGCAAAGTCAGCATCGATTAAGGCGATCGGAATGCAGTGAAATGCCAAATCCCAAGCTGCAAACCAAGGATATTCCCATGTATCTGGCATGGAAATGACTTCTTCTGCATAGAAATTTCGCCAGTCAGCATTGCGACCATTTAAACGCTGCGCCGGTGGTATTGCTTCTGCGGGATCGCCTTGCAACCAAGTGCGAACATCGTAGGCGTAAAACTGTTTAGTCCACAATAAGCCAGCAAAGGCTTGACGCTGTACGTTGCGGACATCTTCCTCAAGATTTGGAGTTAGCGATTCGTAAAATTCATCGGCTTCTTTTTGCCTTTGAATGAAGGTGTCTGCAAACTCTTGGCTAAAAGCATTGTCGGTATAAACATCAGTAAATCTGAGTTTAATAACTGCTGTTTCTCCTGGCTCAATTTCCCGGTGATAGTGGGCGGCGGCTTTAGTACCGATTTGAGCGGGATTGACAGCTTCTTGGCGATCGCGAACGATTAATTCGTGGAAAGCATCTTTAACATAAGGTGAGGTATTAGCTGTCCCGTACAGGCGCTGTAGGTTGGTTTCATTTTCTGTAAATAATAGGGGAGGATTGTCTTGACAAAATAGCCAGCGATCGCCATATTTTGGATGGTTAGTTTTGATAACTCCATCGCCCGATCGAGCCACATACGCTGATTTTTTGCTGTCCGTCCAAGACCAAGTATTGCGAAACCATAAAGTAGGCAATAAGTCAAGGGTTGCTGTTTCTGAACCTCGGTTAGTTGCGCTGATCCGAATACAAATATCTTCTGGGGATGCTTTGGCGTATTCAGCAACGATGTCGAAATAGCGATCGCCCTCAAAAATTCCCGTATCCATCAACTCATATTCTGGCTGACATTTGTCGCGCTTGGCATTTTCCTCAACCAACAAGGTATAGGGATATTCCTGCTGCGGATATTTGTACAGCCACCGCATATAAGAATGAGTTGGGGTATTGTCTAAATAAAAGTAGTATTCTTTGACATCTTCTCCGTGATTTCCTTGACGGTTGGTAAGTCCAAATAAACGCTCTTTCAAAATCGGATCTCGGCCGTTCCACATTGCTAGGGCGAAGCATAGTTGACCGTGGCGATCGCAAAATCCCCCTAATCCATCTTCACCCCAACGGTAGGCGCGCGATCGCGCAGCATCGTGAGGGAAATACTCCCAAGCCTCACCGTTTGGCGAATAATCTTCGCGGACTGTTCCCCACTGGCGATCGCTTAAATAAGAACCCCAGCGGTTCCAGTGCGCTTTCATTTCGCTGTTTTCTTGAATTCGTTTCTGTTCAGCATCCATTGCAGTTATCCGAGCATATTTCTGATTGCATAATCTCGATTAGCCGCCCGCAGCAAACCCTGGATACAAAGTCATGCCGCCATCCACAAACATCGTTGCACCGCAGACATAATCCGAGTCATCAGAAGCGAGCCAAACAGCCATTTTAGCAATATCTTCTACTTCTCCCACTCTATTGTAAGGAATAAGTTTTAACAATTTTGCTTCCGCTTCTGGTGTATTCCATGCTGATGTATTGATGGGGGTTTTGATTGCCCCTGGCGCAATACTATTAACTCGAATTCTATGGGGTGCAAGTTCTTGGGCAATACTCCGCATCATCATATTTATACCGCCTTTACTAGCAGCATAGTTGACGTGACCCGCCCAAGGAATTACCTCATGTACTGAACTCATGCAAATAATTTTGCCCGCCGCCGCAGAAATATGAGGTTGTACGCCCCGCCGCATAAATTCTTTGGCAGCTTCGCGAGCACACAAAAACTGTCCGGTTAGGTTGATTCCAATGACTAGGTTCCAGTGGTCGAGTGTCATGTCTACCAAGGGCGAATCTTTTTGCAGACCTGCGTTATTAACCAGGATGTCGATGGTACCAAATTCCTCGATCGCCTGACGGAACATAGCCTTAACTTCGTCTTCTTTGCTGACGTCGGCACCAATGGCGATCGCTTCTGCACCCCCGGCTTTGATATCCTCGACAATTTTCTGCGCGTCTTCAGCTTCCGAGTGGTAATTGACTGCAACAGATGCACCTGCTGCAGCTAAAGCACGGGCGATCGCTTCGCCGATGCCAGAACTTCCGCCCGTTACCAGAGCTTTTTGGCCTTTAAGAAGCTCAGGGGAAAAGCTCATATTTTTTCTCCGTCATTTTGAAAATTTATTTGACATTTATTATATAGACTCTCTTTGTCAAATTGATAACAAACTTGTGTCAAATTTGTTATAAAAATAGTCTATACAAGAGATTGTTTTAATTGAATCTCATGCTAGTTATAGCGTCTAGCCATTACCACTTAAATTTATTTATGCCTTAGGAAATATATAATTTTAAATTATGTCTTTCCTAAGGCAGATACCTTTGAATAAGAATTACCCTAATATCATGTCCTGTCAATTAACCGCAGTCAGATTCGATCGCGCGTGCGGAGTTGGGTTGTCCCCAGGGAGCGGACACTGACTGACGCACGCGCGAATCATTTTGGCGATCGCAATCGACCGAACCGGATCTAAGTTGAGGTTAGTTAGAATCAAGCTGCATTTTTGTATAATTAGTGCATCCAGAAAATTATCAAATTTAACAAACAGACAGTATGATGAACAACACAATCTATCAAACTGTAATTGTAGGTGGCGGCTTTGCTGGACTATTTACAGCGTTACACTTGAGCCACCAACACTATCCCCGTTCTGTAATTTTGATCGAAAAAGAGGATCGCTTTTGCTTTAAGCCGTTACTTTACGAATATTTGAGCGGCGAAATGGGTGCAGAAGAAGTTTGGCCGCGCTATGAGGAATTGCTAAAAGGTAGCGGTGTAATTTTTGTTAAAGATGCCGTTCAATCGATTGATTTACAACAGCGAGAAGTCAAAGTAACATCGGGAGATGCTTACAATTACAGCAATTTAGTTTTGGCTTTAGGTAGCGTTACAGGATATTTTGGAGTCGAGGGAGCTCAAGAGAATGCGTTCCCTCTGCGTACCGGAGAAGATGCGATCGCCATTGACAAACACCTGCGCGACTGCTTGCAACAAGCTCTTCAGATTCAAGATGCCCAAAAGCGCCGCAAATTCCTGACTGTCACCGTCATAGGTGCGGGAGCTTCCGGGGTGGAAATGGCAGGTACCTTAGGCGATTTACTGCCAAATTGGTATGCTGCAATGGGCGGCAATGCAGAGGAAGTGCGGGTCGTTTTACTGAAT
Source organism: Microcoleus sp. CZ3-B2 (assembly GCF_036705055.1). Taxonomy (NCBI): domain Bacteria; kingdom Bacillati; phylum Cyanobacteriota; class Cyanophyceae; order Oscillatoriales; family Microcoleaceae; genus Microcoleus; species Microcoleus sp. CZ3-B2. Next base: position 9,457 of record NZ_JAUBTN010000068.1, read on the forward strand.
CACGGCGAGCAAATCCTGGAGAACGATATTAATAGTCACCTGCGCGAAATTGCGACAAATGCTCTGCAAAAACGCACAGTACCAGTAGAATTTATTATGGAGGCAAAAGCGACAGCTATTCGCCCCAACGAAGTAGAATATCAGCGCCACGGACAGGCGAAAACTTTATCAACAGGTACAGTGATTTGGACGACAGGAACTAACATTAATTCGCTAATTAAAGGTTTAGCAATTTCTGATGAATCGCGAGACAAACACGGTCGCCCTTTCGTGAACCCTACACTGCAACTGCTAGATTTTCCTGAAGTTTTTGCAGGGGGAGATTGTGCAGCAGTGCAAGGCAATTCTTTACCTCCCACCGCTCAAGTTGCTTATCAGCAGGGAGCTGCAATCGCTCACAATTTGAATGCTCTGGCTTTGGGAAATGAGCTAAAACCTGCGGAAGTTAACCTGCGGGGAACGCTGCTAAAACTTGGGATAGAAGAAAGTGTGGCTAACATTTACAATAGCTTTGAAGTAACCGGAGAACTCGGTCACTTAATCCGCCAAGGTAGTTACTTAGAGTTATTGCCGACTCCAGTTCATAATTTTAAAGTAACAGAGGAATGGCTGAAAGATGAAATTTTCGATCGCCACTTGCACCCGATTCATACTGCCGATGTGGTTAAATGGGTTGGCGGTGCGGTAGTGGGCGTTGTCGTCGCCCGAAAATTGATGCAAATGTTAGGAGATAGCCAAGACAATACAGCTAGTTAATGGCTAAAATTTAGCAATCTTTTGAAATAGCTTAGTTTCTGATATCAAATCCTCTCTTCATCGGAATAGTAAATTGACTGTTGAGTGTTGACTGTTAACTGTTAACTGTTGACTGTTGACTGTTAACATCATTCCGGTTCAACCGGAATTGATGTCAGTAAGATTGCGTGTCCATCAGGATCTTTGACGAGGCAACTTTGGCGGGAAAAACTGGAATTATCTCCAAATTGCACGACCTGCGGCGAGCTCAACTCAACTTTATTTTGTCGCAAATTTTCCAATAGTCGATCGAGATCGTTAACAATTAGTTGGACTTGCATATGAGCAATATCGCAACTTTTCCAATCCCTCGGTATGGGGCGGCCTTTTGGAGTAACTAAATAGTCTAACAGTTCAATTCCTAAACCGCCTTGAATCGGCCGCAGTGCGGTGATTTTGACTTTAGCTTGTGGCAAATTATCGAGGCGAACTTGGGTTTCGCCTTGGTTGAGGCTGCCTCCCTTAATTTGCATTCCCAGTAAGTCGCGGTAAAAGTGGAGACTTTGCTCGGTGTTGCTAATCGCGATCGCGCTGTGATCGATTCCTAAAAAGCAGCGATCGCTCTTTTGATGCCATTTTTCTTGTCCTTTGTCCTCCGGGAACCAAATTAGCTCTAAATTGTGGCCGTCAATATCTTTAAATTTAAAAGCTCGCACGCCAGCAGCTTCTTGATTTTCCGGCGGTATTGTTTGGGGTGCAGTGGAGATGGGGACAATGGGAAAAGAGCGCAGGTGTGCAAAGGCGCGATCGATGTCACTGACTACAATTGCCAAATGTTGAAACCACAAGTCATTACTTTGGGAATCTTTGGGAATGGGTTTTCCCTCAACATTCAGATATTCCATCAACTCAATTTGTTCATCTCCAAGCTGCAAAGTAACAATGCGGATTTTTGCCCGATCAACACCTTCGATCTCGCTGTAATTTTGGCCTTCAACCGTAATATCCGAAACCAATTCAAAGGAGAGTGCTTTGGTATAAAACTCCTGGGAGCGATCGGCATTTTTGACCGTCAATCCAATGGATCTAATTTTCTGCACTTGACGAATCCTCAAAAGCCAGTAAGCGCGATCGGGTAAGATGCCCGATTCACAATTAATAGAACCAGTCTAATGAATAAATTGCAAGTCAGTAGGAAATCTTTCTTCTTCCGGTTCTGGATCGTAAATGTAGTCGCAGTCAAACTGGAAAGCTTGAGAGTGGCGGCTGATGGAAAATCCGCATTGAGTCACCATTTCTGTAGTAAAACTGGCCATGACTAACTCAATGAGTTTTCTGTAAGAAATGTTGGGCTGTTGAACGTAATATGTGCGTCTGGCAAAAAATATTCTCTCATCTTTCGGTACAATTATGCCATTAATTCTGTGGGCGTGTTGAATCGGCTTGATGTAACTTTCAATAAACTGCGACTGACTTTTTTGCAGTCTGGCTAATCTTTCATGTTGCAACCAACTCATTTGAAACACAATTTTAATAAACTCAAAACCCAAAATGTAGTTAAAAACATTATTGCGTTCTTCTGTGCTCAAGACAAAGCGGAGCGCGGATTCTAAATATTGATCGGTTTCTCGGCGCGCTTGTTGAGCTGAGTGGATGTAAAATTGTTTGATGTAGCTTCTCAAATCAGATTCGTTCAATTCTTTTTTGACTTGGAATCTGATTAAATACTCTTTGACTCGGTGGAGAGTATCGACATCTTCAAACATTTTTGAGACTAAGCCGTCGGCTGTATAGTCATCTAAAAATTCTGCTTGCAAGTCTGGAGTAGTGGCGCACAATATGTAAGAAAGGGACAAGACGTAGCGCCGCTGGTTCCAAGGTAAACTTTCGGCCCAAGCTTTAACTTCTACAGGGAGTTTTTCCAGCACGGTATTTGTGTGGGGGCGTTGAAAAAGGTCGGCATTTTTATCATTTTGTTGAATCATTGCCTGAAACCTTCTGTTAGTAAATTGAGCAGGTAATGTTTCGCAGGCAAATAGTAGGATAAGGCAGATGCAGGGAGTTAGACAATATCATAATTTTTTTGCTCTATGTGATGCTACACGGCCTAAGGAGTGCACCCAGTGATCTGTCTCACATTTTTGCGGACTTAGAATCACGACTATGAACTTAATATATCACATTTTAGGGCGTTTGGTATCACAGGAAAAACTTATTCACGTCACTGTCGTAACGGCGGGTTTGATTGATGATTGAGAAGAGTGATTCAGAGCTTTTTGTTGGTAATAACTACTGAGGTCAATCATGAATTCGACTACAAGTATTTTTCCTAAAAATCGGTGTCAATACTTAAGTTTTGGCAAGTTTCTCGTCCAACCAGCGCGACGGTGGCTGGATGGCATTGCAGTGGGCGATCGGCAAGTAGCTCGGTGGTTGTGCCAACTTATACCCGCACAGTGTCCTTTTGAGAGAGATATCCAGCTATGGGGACACCATCTTTTCCACATACCCCCGATGTGCAAACTCAATCCGGTATATGAAGAATTAGTGGGGTTGCGTTTTCGCTCTCTCTCGTTTTTGGCTGACGTATGCGGGGAAGATGTAACGCGGTACTGCTGATTGAGGGGTGTTATACCTCGATCGCCCGTCGAGATCGATTGTTTACCGGGTGCATTGCTCTGCTAGTTGCGAGATTCCAAATTTAAGCCATTATATTTGATAATATTAGTGAATGCCTCTAGATAGGAGCGGGCATTCATCGTGGCAGATAAGTAAAAAATAATCTTAATTATGCAATAGTAGTTCTAGGGTGCGTCACACGCTCAAAAAATCTTGAAATGCGATCGGCTGTTTCGAGCGTGCCGCGCACCTAACACACAGGGTGGAAAATAAAAATTATTGTGTAGCATTAATTTTGACAAATACTAAAACATCAAACGGTAGCATTAAAAAAACAACAAGTATATAAATAATTTAACAAGCTACTTTTGCTCGAGCAAGTGAATATGTTTAACGCAACTGAACTGCTGATTAATACTTTTGTAAATCGGCTAATTGAAGGCTACCGCCACACCTACGGCGGGTTCAAATCTGACTATGGCGAGATTATTGGTTGGGTAGCCGATATGGCTTTACAAAATATTGCTAATAGCGATGCTCTTTACCACAATGTAGAACACACTATTTTAGTGACATTGGTAGGACAAGAAATTCTGCGAGGCAAGCACATCCGCGAGGGTGGTGTTTGCTGCGAACATTGGCTGCATTTCCACATTGCTTTGCTGTGCCACGATATCGGGTACGTCAAGGGGGTTTGTCAGCAAGATAGAACAGATTTGCGACTGTATGCGACGGGCATAGGCGACTTGAAATTAACACTGCCTCGGGGGGCGACGGATGCGAGTTTGACCCCTTATCATGTCGATCGCGCAAAAATGTTTATTGAAGAGCGTTTTGGAGGTCACAGACTGATTGATGCCGAGGAAGTTAAGCGGAATATTGAGTTAACTCGTTTCCCGGTTCCAGCAGGGGAAGATCATCAAAATACTGCGAATTATCCGGGTTTGCTGCGGGCGGCGGATTTAATCGGTCAGTTGAGCGATCCGCGATATTTGCAAAAGGTGGCTGCGCTGTTTTACGAGTTTGAGGAGACTGGTCAAAATCAGGTGTTGGGATATCGCAATCCGGGGGATTTGCGGGACGGGTATCCTAAGTTTTATTGGAATGTGGTGTATAGCTATGTCAAAGATGCGATCGGCTATTTGGAACTGACGCAGCAGGGGAAACAAATTGTCGCTAATCTGAATGCAAATGTGTTTCGGGTGGAGCATTCTGAAGTGGAAGTTGAGGAAGTGGCTGTAGTTCGTTGATTCTCGATAGTTGCGAGAAAGCAATCTCAATAAAATGTGTAATTCGCGATCGAATTCAGCAATCCTGTTGATATTGCAGCGCCAAATTTTCAATGAGTTCGACCATGGCGCGAACCCTCGGCATTTCCGCGAGAATTTCGCTCCAGTACCACTGTCCGTTAGGATTGAGTTCGATAAAATAGAGCGTGTCGTCCTCGTCGCGAATGATGTCGAACGCACCAAAATTTCAACCAAATTCGTCAAGCATTTGATGGAGTTTCTTGAAAAAGTCGATCGGCATTTAAATCGAATATAGAGGCGGGATCTTCTGCCCACCCCACAAAAAACTCAAAAAAGAAGATATCCAAAATTTGCGGAAGGGATAAAAAAAGGGGGAAAAGTCCGTGAAGCGTAGCTATCAACCAGGGAATTGCACAACTACCATCAAACTTTGAGGACTGAAGTCCTCAATACAAACCTATAGACGACTCCACCATCTGTCTTTAGACAGATTTTATTCAACCAGTAAATTCCGTATGATGCAGTAAAAGTTAGTCAGATGAGAAGGCTATCTCCGACTCTAGCTCCGAATAACTGACCAATCTTACTAAATCAAAAAATATTTCTCATGACACCAGTCACTCCCACTCAAACTTCCTCTCAATACGAAACTACCAAACCCGAAGAAAAAATTGAGTCTCTGGTAGCAGAAGTTCAACCAGAAAGCGAACTCGATTTAGAATTCCTCTACACCAGAGACATTGAATTTCGCCAAGAAACAATTTATTTCATTGTAGTTGATCGCTTTCATGACGGCGATCCAGAAAATAACGAAGGCCCAAATCCCGAACTGTACGATCCCGAAGGCAAAGACTGGGGAAAATATTGGGGCGGCGATTTGCAGGGAATTATAGACAAACTCGATTACTTAAAAGACATGGGTGTTACCGCACTGTGGTTGACTCCTTTATTCGAGCAAGTAGAAGCATTATTTGTCGAACAAGCTGCGATTCACGGCTACTGGATCAAAGATTTTAAGCGACTAAATCCCCGATTTATTGCCAAAGGCGATAATCCTTCAATCAACCAAACACAAGAAACTAAAGATACCGTATTTGACAAATTAGTACACGAGTTGCACCAGCGAAACATGAAACTCGTCCTCGATATTGTCTGCAATCACAGCAACCCAGATTTTAGTGGCAAGAAAGGGGAACTCTACGACGACGGCGTAAAAATAGCTGACTTTAACGACGATAAAGATAACTGGTATCACCACTACGGCGAAGTTAAAAACTGGGAAGATGAATGGCAAGTCCAAAACTGCGAACTGTCGGGCTTAGCAACTTTCAATGAAAATAATATTGCCTATCGCAGTTACATTAAGTCAGCAATTAAACAGTGGCTGGACAGAGGTGTTGATGCTTTGCGGGTTGATACGGTCAAGCATATGCCGATTTGGTTTTGGCAGGAATTCAATGCTGACATTACCACTCACAGACCTGATGTTTTCATTTTTGGCGAGTGGATTTACAGCGATCCGAGAAACGATCGTTCTGTGGAGTTTGTCAACGAGTCGGGGATGACTATTTTAGATTTTGGTTTGTGCGTGGCAATTCGAGAAGCTTTGGGACAGGGGGCAGAAGGTGGATTTCATTTAATCCAAGATGTCTTGGATTTGGATCACCGCTACTACGGGGCGACGGAGTTGATCACGTTTATCGACAATCACGATATGCCGAGGTTTCAGTCGTTGAATGGCGATCCGCAAATACTGCAATTGGCGATATGTTTAATTATGACGACTCGCGGCATTCCCTGCATTTATTACGGCACCGAACAGTATCTGCACGATGATACAGAAGGGGGAAATGACCCTTACAACCGCCCGATGATGGAAAAGTGGGATAGTGACTCCCAGATTTACCGAGATGTGCGGCTGCTGTCTGGATTGCGGCGGCTGAATCCTGCTATTTCGATGGGCAGTCAGTGGCAAAAATATTTAACTCCTGATATTTATTGTTACGTGCGGCGCTATCGGGATTCTGTGGTGTTTGTGGCGATGAATCGCGGCGATTCGGTTACGACGCTTGAAGCGGTTGATACTGAGCTCCCTGATGGAGAGCATACGGAGGTTTTATCGCGCCGCAAGTTTGAAGTGAAAGATGGGAATCTGTACAATTTAGAGCTTGGTGCGCGGGAAGTAATGATTTTTAGCCGCGTCGGAGAGCGAGTTAAAGCGAAAACTATTGTGCGGGCGCAGCTTAACAGCGTTGAAACTCAGCCTGGGGAAAGAATTGTGGTGGTTGGAGATTGTCCTGAATTGGGGAATTGGGATATTAGCAAGGCTTACCCGCTGGAATACATTAATACTAATACTTGGTTTGGGGAAATTCCTTTTGATGAAAGTGCGGGGAAGTTGATTGCTTACAAGTATGCGCTGTTACGGGAAGGACAGTCGCCGCTGCGAGAAAATCTGGTTTGTCGCCGCTGGGTTTTGGCTAGCGAGGGCACTGTGAAATGGCGGGATAAGTGGGCTAGCGGACGGGAATCTTAATAGTTTGGTGCGGTTTTTTTAAAGAATTGTAAGGTGTGCAGCGCGCACCTTACTGATGATAGGCGTGTCAGATTTATGATGGGGATTGCGCGCCCGGTGACGTGATTTTTGTTGCGCTACAAGGAAGCTAGGGTTTGATATCATGTCCGATCGATTTACCGATATAAAATTGGTTCGTAGTGCAGTTGAGTCCGCAATCCCAGGGCGTATGCAAGTCCCCGTTTGTTTGAGGGCTGGCGCAGGCGGTGAACAAATCAATTTTGTCGGCTAAACCGAATAGTTTCAGGGCGACTCGGCCGCGCAGCCGATCGATAATTGGGGAAATATACAACAATTTTGGGGCGATCTGGTTTAGCGCTGCACACCGCCGCCACTGGAATGCCAATGTCCTCGCCCGTACAAAATATCACGTCGCCGCTGCTGACTTGCTCGGACAATTTGCGCGCGGCGGCCCAATGTTCGGGTTTGGAAGAAATTTTCGATCGCAGTTTGTCGAGGGAGGATATCGCCTCGCCGTCGGGAGCGTAAACGGTGGCATTTTAGCGGTCTCTCAGAGCCTGCAGGACGTGTCTGGGGCATTTTCCGAGTTGGGATAGGGTTCAATGCCATCGAGGTCTATTTTGCGACCTAACGCTAAATGGTATTTCAAAATATTCTCCTTATAATACTGGTGCTGGCACGAATTAACTTAACCTCAGAAGATTCTCTCCTAGGAGATTGCGAGGCGAATCCTGTCTGGGGCTGGTACAGCAACTGCCCGATCGACCTCGTGCAAACGGGGGTTTCAAGGACACCCGCGATCAAATCCTGTACGAATAAAAAACAGTGACAGAGGTCGATCGATTCAAATGAACTAAGATTTTATCCTGAAAGTTAGCTAAAACATTTATTTTAAACCTCATGTATATTTCTCCAGAGCAAGACCTAAAAATTCGCTACATTATGCGCGAGTGCGGTCAGGAAGCTTACAAGCTGGCGGCGCAACCTTTTGAAGTTTGCCAGAAAGGCCCGGACGACTACGTGACGAGTATAGATCGCTACTTAGACGGACAATTATCGGCAGCATTTAACGCTTTGTTTCCTGAAGACGGCACGATCGCAGAGGAAAACATCGCCTCCAGAGCAGCTTACTCGGCCAATTACCAGCGGCTGTGGTGCATCGATCCGATCGACGGGACGGAGGGATTTATTCAGGGAAAACAGCACTACGCCGTGATGGTGGGACTGCTGGTTGAGGCCGAACCAGTCGCCGGTTGGATCTATGCCCCGGCTTTTGACAAAATGTATTTTGGGGGCAAAGATTGGGGATTGTTCCAAAGTGTCGGAGTCGAAGCGGCACAGCCGATCGCCCCCTGCAAGCCGGAGGCTCCGACAGCGGAAAACTGTAAAATTATTCTCGGAGACAAAGACCAAAAAAACTACGGCGGGGCGATCGCCCAAAGCATCCCCGGAGCCGAATTTTACTCCCTCGGCAGTTTTGGCTTAAAAGTGATGGAAGTCATACAAGGTCGAGCCGGTTTGTACCTGTATTTCAACGGCAGAGTTAAAGTGTGGGATACCGCCGGCCCCCTGGCTCTAGCAAAAGCCGCCGGATTGGTTTGTTGCGACTTGCAAGGTCAACCGCTGAGGTGGACTAAAGACGCGATCGATCCGGAGTCTCTGGCTCACACGCAGCCGATCGCGATCGGCTGGCCGGACTACGTAGAATCTCTGTTGGGCAAAGTTCAAAAGGCACTGACACTTTTGTAAACCCGTTTAAAATTAAAGAATCTGCCAATTTTAAGTGAAGCGCACCTCTGTACCCTTATCATCAATTAGATAAGCTACCAAAAGCAAGTTTCACCGTGTCTGAGATGTCGGTCTCGTTCGCTTTGTGTCAATCTTATCGTAGCAGCAACAAATTGTTGGTTTTCTCTAACAGCGATCGTTCCCTAGCTGTTCGCTGTGGCTCAATCATATTTCCCACCTCCGCGAGTTTGCATGAAGACAGAAGCTTTCAGTGAGCTGTTCCCCCTATTTAAGGGTGCTAACCCAGAAACCTTGGGAGGGCTGCTATCCAATGCCGTCAAACATGAGTATCCCCCAGGCCGAGCTGTAGTGATGGAGGATTCTTGGGGCAACGCCATTTACTTTGTCGTGTCCGGCTGGGTCAAAGTCCGGCGACTCTCAAACGATCGAGCTGTATCGATGGCTATTTTAGGGCGGGGTGCTTTCTTCGGCGAAATGGCGATTCTTGACGAATCTCCGCGATCGAATGACGTACTTGCTCTATCGCCCGTGCGACTGATCAGCGTCACGGCCCAGCGATTTATCCAAACCCTGTTTAAAGATCCGCAACTGCACCACCGGATGCTGCAACTGATGGTGCGGCGGCTCCGCCAAACCAATCTGCGCTCTCAACTGAGCAACCGCCAACCAGCGGTTAAACTAGCAAATACTTTAGTCGAGCTGGCAGAAAACTACGGTCAAAAAACTGCTGAAGGCAAAGATATCTTCAACATCCCTTATCAAGACTTAGCTGATGTGACAGATATCACCTTAGATGAAACCAGCAAAATTATGGAAAAACTCGATAGTAAAGGCTGGCTCAAAATCGACCCAGAGCGCCAAACTATCCATTTGATCAACCTCAAGCACTTGATTAATTTGGCAAGTCAATGACTGATGTTACTTCTTTGGATATTTCGTCCGCTGCCGGCAACTCGATCGCGCAGCGAACAGCACCGACAATTCAATATTGGGTGGCGATGCCCAATCCCGAATCCCACCTGTTTGAAGTGACTTTGCGCGTGCAAGGTTGGTCGCAGCCGGTGCTGGATTTGAAAATGCCTGTCTGGACTCCCGGTTCTTACTTGATTCGAGAGTACGCCCGCCACCTCCAAGATTTTCGAGCGCGATCCTCTTCGGAGTCTTCGCTAACGGGCGATTCCCTGCGGGATAGCTCTGCTTCACGAACTTTACCTTGGCGCAAGCAAAGCAAAAATCATTGGCAAATCGAGACAAATTCAGTGTCAGATGTCACCGTTTGCTACCGGATTTTTGCCAACGAACTGACAGTGCGAACCAATCATTTAGACTCGACTCACGGTTATTTCAATCCAGCAGCTTTGTGCTTTTTCTTGCCCGGTTTTGAGCGCAACTCCTACATCGTGACCGCTGTACCGCCGCAGCCCCAATGGCGCACAGTGACTACTTTGCCTCCGGTTTCCGGGCAGGATATGACTTTTGCTGCTGCCGATTTTGATACCCTGGCCGACAGTCCTTTTGAGATTGGCTGTCACGAAGTGTACGATTTTGAAGTAATGGGAAAACCCCACCAGCTAGTGGTTTGGGGGAAAGGCAATTTAGCACCGGATCGGGCGATTAAAGATATCAAGAAAGTCATTGAAGTTGAGGCCGAAATGTTTGGCGGTTTGCCTTACGAACGGTATGTGTTTTTGCTGCATTTGTCCGGCTCCGGTTTTGGTGGATTGGAACACAAGGAAAGCTGCACTCTCAACTATCCGCGTTTTGGTTTTCGGGCTAAGGAAAAATACGAACGCTTTATTCAATTGGTGGCTCACGAGTTTTTTCACCTCTGGAATGTCAAGCGAATTAGACCGAAAGCTCTCGAAGTATTTGACTATGAACAAGAAAATTATACTCCTTCTTTATGGTTTTCTGAAGGCACGACCAGTTATTACGATTTGGTGATTCCTTTTCGTTCTGGTCTCTACAATGTGAAAGGTTTTTTCCAAAATTTATCGAAGGAAATTACTCGCTTGGAGACGACTCCGGGGCGGAAGGTGCAGCCGGCAAGCGAATCGAGCTGGGATGCTTGGATTAAACTTTATCGCAGAGATGCTAATAGCGACAATTCGCAGATTTCCTATTATTTGAAAGGGGAACTTGTTTCGTTTTTGCTTGATTTGTTGATTCGAGCCAAGCACGGTAACGCCCGATCGCTCGATGATGTGATGCGTTTGATGTGGCAGCAGTTTGGTAAGGGTGGTTCTGCTGAAAATGAAGATTTTGACCTGAAGCCGCCAACAGAGGCAAAGCCGGGGCAGATAACATCAAACGGACAGTTAAATTCTGATGCGCGACCGACAGAAATCGGCTTTACTCCCGAACAGTTGCAAAGGGCGATCGAGTCCGTCGCCGATCGGGATTTGAGCGACTTTTTTGCGCGGTATGTAGACGGCACAGAAGAGCTGCCTTACAACGAATATCTCGAACCGTTCGGGCTGCAAATTTCGGTAGGTGAAACTAACCAAATGCCTCGCATCGGTTGGATTTTGGGAACCGAAAACGGGCGGGAAATGATTAAATTTGTCGAAGCAGAATCTCCGGCGCAGTTGGCCGGAATTGATGCTGGAGACGAGTTGCTGGCGATCGCGGGTTTTCGGGTAGCCAACGCAGAACAAGCGGGCGAAAGGCTGAAAGATTACCAGCCTGGTGACACGTTAGAGGTGACAGTGTTTCACCAAGACGAATTGCGGACTTGTTCTGTTACTCTCGCCGAGGGGTGTCCGAGTCGTTATTCGATCGTACCGGTCGATCGACCCAGCGCGATTCAGCAACAAAACTTTACTGGATGGCTGGGAGTTCCTCTATCAAAATTGTGACATCATGGTTAGTAGTCAGTTGTTATTTGGCAGTTGGCAGTTAGCAGTTGGCAGTTGGCAGTTGTTGCCATTAGCTAATAACAAATAACAAATAAAAAATAACAACTAACAACTAACAACTAACTAATAACAAATTACCAATTTAAATTATGCAAACCCCACAACCTCCATCAATTACGCCCCGCCAAATGAACCTGCTGAGAATAGTTGCTTCAATGGCCTGGGCTGACGGCGAACTCGCCACAGCAGAAGTTAATTTAATGCTCGATCGCTTTTGCAGTTTGTTTGCTACGGATGCCGATCGAGAATCAATGCAACAGGAACTCCGGGATTATATCATGCAAAATATTCCCCTTGACGAGTTGATTTGCCAATTAGAAACTCAAGCAGAAAAGGAATTAGTTTTGCAACTAGGCTATCAAGTCATTGCTTCTAGTTCTCGCACTCCCGACGAACCAAAAATTAACGCCGAAGAAGCTGCCGCTTATCAAAAATTAGTGCAGTTGCTGAATCTTCCAGAGGATGCGGTGAAGCGTATTGAAGCCGAAGCATCAGCGGCAGATAATTCCGAGGGAATTGTAGAGAAGATGGCTCAGAAATTAGAAGATTTCATCAAAGGCTAGATCGAAACCATCGGCGGTTGAAACCGCGCCAGTAGTCAAAATTGCGTGCACTTGCCTGCAGGTTCGCAAAAATAATGGAATTTCAACCGTCCACTCTTTTTCAACCCGCTATCGCAGGATTTTGTTTGTATAAACCTGGTTTAAATAGGTAGTCTTTTAATCTTTTTATCTCGGTAATTTCTCTCTATTTTTTGTATTCAGCATGGTGCACTCTAGAATTAGAAATCAATATACTGACAGGAATCAAAAATTATGCTGCCAGCTTTAAGGATTTCTGACTATGACTTGCAAGAACTCATCCATCAAGGAACTAACACGGTTATTTACCGGGCGGTGTCGCTGACAAACGGACAGCCTGCCATCCTCAAAGTTTTAAATACAGAATATCCTACCCTAGAACAAATAACTCGCTTAAAACACGAATATCAGATCGCCGCATATCTCGATTGCGAACACGCTGTCAAAGTCGATCGCCTAGAAACTCACCCGAATTGCTTGGTATTAGTCTTAGAAGATTTTGGAGGCATCTCCCTCGAACAGTGGATAGCAAGGGCCCAGAATGCAGCCAGCAGCACAAATGTTACCGCCGCAGCAACGGCGCCTTACCAATTGGCGATCGCCCAATTCTTAAACATCGCCATCCAATTAGCAAAAGCGTTAGTATTCCTGCATCAAAATCAAATTATTCATAAAGACATCAAGCCAGCTAATATTATAATCAACCCCGAAACAATGCAAGTAAAACTTGCCGATTTCAGCATTGCTTCGCGGTTAAATAAAGAAACCCCGCACTTAAAAAATCCCGATCGCCTAGAAGGAACCCTCGCCTATATGTCCCCGGAACAAACCGGGCGGATGAATCGCGCTGTAGACTACCGCAGCGACTTCTACTCTCTAGGTGTCACCTTTTACGAATTGCTGACAGAAAAATTGCCATTTGACAGCAAAGATCCGCTGGAATTAGTCCACTGTCACATTGCCAAACAACCAATTCCTCTTCAACAATTAAATCCGCAAATTCCCCCAGTTTTGACCCAAATTGCGGAAAAACTGATGGCAAAAAATGCCGGAGACAGGTATCAAACAGCAACCGGATTGTTAGCAGATTTAGAACGCTGCCAGAATCAAATCGAGGATTCAGGGAAAATTTCTGATTTTATTCCCGGACAACTAGATGCCATGAGTCAGTTGTTAATTCCGCAAAAACTTTACGGGCGAGAAAAACAAGTAGCACAATTATTGCAAGCCTTCGATCGAGTCAGCAAAGGCAGCAGCGAAATAATCTTAATCGGTGGCTATTCCGGGATTGGCAAATCAGCATTAGTCCACGAAATTCTGCGTAATTTAACCAGGCAGCGCGGATACTTGGTTTCGGGCAAATTTGACCAATTCAAGCGCAATGTTCCCTACGCTTGTTTTAATCAAGCCATGGGGAGTTTGGTGCAGCAGATTTTGACTGAAAGCCAAGCTCAAATTGAGTTGTGGCGAGAAAAATTGCTGCGAGTTTTGGATGCGAATGCTCGAATTGCGATCGAAGCCATCCCCGAATTAAAGTTAATTTTAGGCCCGCAACCAGACGTAGCAGAACTCGGGGCGATCGAATCTCAAAACCGCTTCAACCGAGTGATGCAGCAGTTACTTCAAGCAATTGCTACCGCCGAACATCCCTTAGTAATGTTTCTCGACGACGGCCAGTGGATAGATGCTGCAACAGTCAATTTGTACCAACAAAATTGCCTCGCAAAAATCCCTTACTTGCTAGTAATTGTGGCTTATCGGGATAACGAAGTCGGTTCGACGCATCCATTTATGCTAGCGAATGAGGGAATTCGAGCCGCTGGCATTCCGATAACAGCTATTACTTTAGAACCGCTAACAATTGACAGCGCCATTCAACTAATTGCTGAAACTTTGAGATGTGCTGCTGAAACAGCGAGTCCGCTGGCGAATTTGCTCGTGCAAAAAACTGACGGAAATCCATTTTTTCTTAAACAATTGGTGAAATATTTGCATCAAAAAGACTGGTTGAGATTTGACCCGCAGGCTGCCCAGTGGCAGTGGGATATTAAACATATTCAAAGCCAGGAAATTTCTGAAAACGTTGTCGATCTGATGGTAAATAAAATTCAAACTTTGTCAACTGCAACCCAGCGAATTTTGCAATTAGCTGCTTGTATAAACAATCAGTTTAGTTTGGATGTGCTGTCGGTTGCTAGCGGACAAATTTGGACTCAAACAGCGCAGGATTTGTGGGAAGCGTTGCAGATGGGCTTGATTTTACCTGTAGGTAATAGCTATCGAATTCCGCAAGTATTTGAGCCGGAAGAGTTGAATAAGTTGGGGAAAACGGCCGGAGATGTCTGCTACAAATTTATGCACGATCGCGTTCAACAAGCTGCTTATGCTATGATTCTTGACGCACAGAAAGAACCTGTTCATTTGGCGATCGGGCGTTTGTTGCTGCACAGAAGTACCACAGCCCAACGGGAAGAACGAATTTTTGATATTGTCAATCATTTGAATTTTGCTGGCGGGTTGATTTGCGAGTTAAACGAAAAGTATGAATTAGCCCAGTTAAATTTGCAGGCTGGCAAAACTGCGAAAGCTGCTTCTGCGTTTGAAACGGCGCTAAGTTTTTTCCAGTCGGGCTGCAACTGTTTGCCGGCCCAAAGCTGGGAAGATAATTATGTGTTAACTTTGGCGCTGTATTTTGAATTGGGCGAAGCTGAATATTTGAATGGGAAAAATGACGAAGCTTTGGCAATTCTAGACTTCATTTTGCCTCGAACTCAGACATTTTTAGAACGGTGTCGAATTAATGAGTTTAAAATGACTTGTCTGCGGATGAAAAATGATTTGCCTGCTGCTTATCAGTTAGGTATCGAAACGCTGCAATTGTTGGGAATTGAGTTTGAATCGTACCCGGATGATGGGTATTTGCTCAGGGAGTTGGCGAAGACGAAGGAGATGATTGGGGAATCCATCGCAGATTTAGCCGATTTACCGACACTCACCGATCCGCTGCAACTCGCCGCCCACCGGATTTTGAAAGAACTTTACCCCATTGCTTACTTTACCAGTCCCAACGCTCAATTTTTGTGTGCGATGAAGTTGGTGCAGGCGACAATCGAACACGGAAATTGCCGGATTTCCGCCTTTGGCTACATTGTGTATGCCTTTACTTTGATTGTTAAATATGGCGAAATTGAGGCTGGTTTGGCAGCAGGAGAACTGGGTTTAACTCTCTACGAACGCTGGGATACTAAAGAGTTAAGTGCTTATATTTTCTTGCTGTGGGGGGCTTGTTTGCACTACATCAAACATATTGATGAGTCCAAGGTTTTTATCCTCAAATCTTTTAATAGCGGTTTAGAGACAGGTGCTTATCAGTGGTCGGGATATGCTGCGATTAATTGTCTTTGGTTCAGCTTTTTCGGCAATGAATCGCTGCAAAAAACCACCGCTGTTATTGAGGAATTTTTACCGATCTTGCAAAAAATTGACCGCAATATGCTAGCATTTTTTATGCTCAATAAATCGGCAATTGCTCGGCTTACTCGTGCTTCCGAGAGTGTAGAAAACCCCCTAACTTTCATCGACGAAGAGTCGCTATTAGAATTTGCTGAAGCGTCGGCAGATTTGATGACTTCTTTTATGGTTTATCTCTACAGACTAACCGTGGCGAATTGGTTTGGGGAGGTCGATCGAGCATTAGAATATGCAAATATGGGTGTTAAATTTTTGGCAGGTGCTGCGGGCGTTTTTCTGAGTCCGGTTTTTTGCTTCCACCGGGCTATAGCCCTTGCTGCTGCTTGTACAAATGCCAGCGAGGGCGATCGCCAACTATACCTAGAACAGCTTAACATTTGCCTGGAAGAACTTCGAGAGTTTGCGAAAAACTGCCCTGCAAATTATCAGTACAAATATTTAGCAATCCGGGCGGAAGCGGCGCGGTTGTCGGGACAAAAGTATGAGGCGGCAGAATGCTACGATAGTGCGATCGCCCTCGCAATAGAAAACGGCTTCATTCAAGATGCAGCGCTGATTAATGAATTAGCTGCCCGATTTTATTTATCCCAAAATCGGCTGATTTTCGTCAAAAATTATCTCAGCAATGCCAGAGTTTGCTACATCCAGTGGGGCGCAACAGCGAAAGTCCGCCAACTCGAACAATACTATGGGAATTTATTTCCTGAAACTGTCGAGTCGCCGATCGGTGCAACTGTAACTGCGAGTACATCTAGTCATGCTAATATTTTGGATTTAGCAACGGTAATCAAAGCCTCTGGGGCAATTTATAGTGAAATTGTTTTAGAAAAGTTGTTAAAAAAACTGCTGCATATTATCTTAGAAAATGCTGGCGCACAGAAAGGCTGTATTCTTTTAGAAAGAGACGAGCAACTGTTTGTTGAAGTCTCGGATACTAACCTGAATGACTCAGCAATATTTCAGGAGTCAATGCTGGTTGAAAACAGTTCAGATGTTCCTATTTCTCTAGTCAAGTATGTTGGGATAACTCAGCAACCGCTGGTATTGAGCGATGCAAGTCAAGAAACAATGTACCAAGCGGATAGTTACATTCAAAATTGCCAACCAAAATCGATTTTATGCGCGCCGATTTTGTATCAAACCAAGTTGATTGGCGTTGTGTATTTAGAGAATAATCTGGCAACAGGAGCATTTACGCGCGATCGCCTGGAACTGTTGCAACTGTTAACGGCACAAGCGGCGATCGCCATTGAAAACGCCCGTATCTACGCCAGGGAACAACACAAATCCCGCCAGTTGGCTGAATCTCTCGAAAGCCTGCAAAAGTCCCAAGTCGAACTTATCCAAAAAGAACAGGAGTACCGCAGCATATTTGAGGCAGTAGTAGACGGACTTTCGCTGATAGATTTGGAGACTGGTAAAGTCATTGCAGTTAACCCCGCATTCTGTCAAATATTTGGCTATTCTGAGCAAGAGTTTTTGCAGTTAAATCCGTCCGATTATATTCTTCCAGAGTATTTGCATTCATTCGTCGAATTCCAACAAACTGTCAGCCGAGGCGAAGAATTTACCTGTCAAGCTATCATACGGAGAAAAGACGGTAGGCTGTGCGATATTGAGGTAAAAGGAAACTTTTTTGAGTACGGCGGTAAACCCCACGGCTTGGTGATTAATCGGGATATTAGGGATCGCAAGCGTGCCGAAATAGCACTGCAAACATCAGAAGCTGAATTGAAACAAAAAGCTGAAGATTTAGAAGCAACACTCGTTCAACTGCAACAAGCTCAAGCACAATTAATTCAAACAGAAAAAATCTCGCAACTCGGACAACTCGTGGCTGGAGTGGCCCACGAAGTGAACAATCCCGTCAGCTTTATTTCTGGCAATTTGCATCATGCCAAAGAATATGTTAGCGATTTAATAAATTTACTCCAAATTTATCAAGACAACTTTCCCGAGCCAGGGCCACAAGTTTTAGATGAAATAGAAGCGATTGAATTAGAATATTTAGTAGAAGATTTGCCGAAGATGATTGACTCGATGAGATTGGGAACGGATCGTATTGGCGACATCATGCAATCTTTGCGAAATTATTCGCGTAGCGACGGGATTGAGAAAAAACCGGCCAATCTTCATGAAGGAATTGATACCACATTAATGATTTTAGCACATCGGTTGAAAGCGTCTGGCGATCGCCCTGCCATTAAAATCATCAAAAATTACGGGGAATTGCCTCAAATAGAATGCTATCCGGGGCAACTGAATCAGGTATTTATGAATTTGCTAGCCAACGCGATCGATGCTCTGGAAGAATCTAATGTTGGTAAAACCTACAAAGAGATTGAGAGCAACCCCAATACGATTACAATTTCGACCTCTGTTGCCAACTTGGGCGAAAAACTTATCGATCCTACCGTAAAGATTCGGATAGCTGACAATGGAATTGGGATGCCAGAAAACATCAAAGAAAAATTGTTTACGCCATTTTTTACAACCAAAGTAGAAGGTAAAGGGACCGGATTTGGACTGCCAATTTGCCAGGATATAGTCAGAAAAAAACACGGGGGAACATTAGAATGTTGTTCGTGGCCGGGAAGGGGAACAGAATTTGCGATCGCCCTTCCGGTGCACAGCATTCCTATCAAGGATAATTAGGGACTTAGGA
The DNA here is from genome assembly GCF_036705055.1 of Microcoleus sp. CZ3-B2. Classification (NCBI taxonomy): domain Bacteria; kingdom Bacillati; phylum Cyanobacteriota; class Cyanophyceae; order Oscillatoriales; family Microcoleaceae; genus Microcoleus; species Microcoleus sp. CZ3-B2. The sequence continues at coordinate 27,981 of NZ_JAUBTN010000068.1, forward strand.
AAAGATAAGACGGCGGTTGAAACCGCGCCTACAAAAACGAAGTCCGCCTGCGCGGACTAAGAAATAAAGTGAATCCAACCAGTCATTAGTGCGGTAACTTGCTGAGGGCGTGCCAAGTTCTGTAGCCGACAATTCCATCTTGCGGTAAAGCCTTGCTAATTTGCAATTGTCGCACTGCTACATCTGTCATTGTCCCGAAGAATCCGTCAATGGAACCGAAATAGTATCCATTGATTTTGAGGACATTCTGAACAATTTTTACAGTATTACCAGAACTGCCTTTCATCAGGATGGGCATATTCACAGGTGCACCAGAGTATAGTGCTTCCCAAGTCAGGGAAGCGACAACCCCATCTTCCTTTAAGAAGACGCGGTGTTGATAGGCTTTGACTGCTTGTTGAACTTGCACGCCGAAGATACCGTCAATCGGGCCGAAATAATATGCCCAATGATATAGAAGCTGTTGTAGTTCCTTGACAGCTTGACCTGTTGAACCCATTTGTAAAGTGGGTTTGTTGACTCTAGTGGTTTCAGCAAATGCAATATGTGATTGAGCTGTAGTATCGGCCGCGAGAGCCATAGTTTCATTGTTCGTGCTTCTTTCTTCGGTATACATAATGTGATTCCTTTCCAGATTTAAGTTTTGGTCTTTGATATTTCAGGTATAACTGTTAGGTTTTATGATTGCACAGTCACTTTTTCAAGCGACACTCGTTTGAGTGTCGCTCGTTTGAGTGTCACTCGTTTGAGTTAGCAAAGTGTGAATTGTTAACGGCTTCGGTGCGCGGTGCAAGGGCTACAAAATACTGTTGATTGTTTCCCGATCGCATTCTCGTAATGTAGGTATTAAATACTGTGTCAATGTAAAGGCATCTACTCCTAATTCTGTCCGTTCTTTGGCTGCCATGATTGCGGCTTGAGCGTGCCACCAAACTGCTGTTGCTGCCACTGCTTGAGCTGGGGATTTGCGGGCGATCCTCTTCGAGGGCTTCGCTAACGCACCTGCTAACAGTCCCCCTAACAAGCCCGTGAGAACGTCGCCGCTGCCCCCTCTGGCGAGGGCTGGGGTGCTTTCGGGATTGAGATAGGTGACGGTACGCGCGGCGTAGCTATCCTGTAGGGAATCGCCGTCATCCTTCCAACTTATGCAAACTTTCGCTCCTTTGAACAACACGACTGCACCGCAAAGCTCAGCCGCGGCTTGAGTTGCGGCAATTCGACTATCGCCTGTTTTGCCGGCTAATTCGGGAAACAAACGCTTAAATTCGCCCTGGTGAGGCGTGATAATTGTCAGTGCTCGGCGTTCCGACAAAATCGGGATTGTGCCGAGTTGAGCGAGGATATTTAAACCGTCGGCATCTAAAACCAGAGGTCGATCGCTATCCAGTAGAGATTCTACAGCGATCGCGGCTTCCAATGTCAGACCGGGCCCAGCGGCGATCGCATCGTAACTGCTCAAATCTATTGCTACCGGCAACTCGCTAATTGCACCGCTTGAAGTTTCAGGACATCCGATAACTAAAGCCTCTGGCAAATGACTGCTCAACATCGGTTTAATCGACTCAGGAACAGCAATTGACAGCATTCCGACACCGCTTGCTCTTGCTCCCAACGCCGACAAAATTGCGGCTCCGGTGTAGCGGCGGGAACCTGCAATAATTAGTAAATGACCGTTGGTGTATTTGTACGAAATTGGCGATCGGGGCAAGGGCAAATGCTGGATTGCCAATGCTTTGGTAATGCGTTGGATTGCTGGCGAATCACCCAATATTGCTGCAATATCTGCGACGGGAATATCAAAATCAATTAATTCACAACTGCCGATATATTCTAACGCTTGGTCTTGCAGAAAAGCCATTTTCCACAATCCCAAACACAATGTATGTTTTGCCCTGATTGCAGTCCCCAAAACTGCTCCGGTATCTGTATGAATTCCCGATGGAATATCTATACTAAAAATGGGTATGTTTAAATTATTTATTTCCTCAATAACTGCGGCTGTGGGATTAGTAATTTCTCGTTCCAATCCAAACCCAAATAAACCATCAATTAGTAAATCGCAGTTGTTCAGCGATTCAACTTTGTCAACGAAGGGAATCTTTAAATAACGGGCATAATCAGCATGACTTTTTGTGAGTTCTTTAAGCTTAGAAAACGGGCAGTAAATAACTACGGGAAATCCTTGAAAGTGCAATTCGCGAGCCACAACCAAAGCATCGCCGCCGTTATGTCCGGGCCCAACCAATACGCCTATCGCTGGCAACGCCGAATTAACAATCTTTTTCCCTTCTTCCCTTTTCCTGCTATCCGTTAAATCCCGTACATTGCTTGTTACCGAACTTTCCTCTTCCTTCAAGAGCGCCTGAATGCGTTTAGCAATCAATCCGGCGACTTTTTCCATTAAAGCTGCTACTGGCATTCCAGCAGCAAATATTCTCGCTTCTATTTGCCGCATTTGGTCGGCGGTGACAACAAATTTTTGAATAGTCATACGTAGAGGGAAGAAGTCATTAGTCATTAGTTATTAGTCATTAGTCATTAGTCATCAGTCATTAGTCATCAGTCATTAGTCATCAGTCATCAGTCATTAGTCATCAGTGCTGTCGCCTCCGAGCTTTCGGTACAACGTCATCAGTCCGATGGAAGTCGGAAGAGGGAAGAAGGAAGAAGAAGGAAGAGATACGCAGTAAGCCTTTGAGCGATCGGTATTTTACGTTTAATTAGCTGGCTTTACTTATTAGTGCTAAAATTTCAGCTAACAGCAGCAGTACCATTTTGTAGTATACTTGTGGTATAATCAATTAGCTCGATCGCACAAAGTAACAGTAAAATAGCAAATTCTCTCCGAATCATGAACAAGATTGTTGTAGGCCTCTCCGGCGGGGTCGATAGTTCCGCAGCAGCCGCAATTTTACACCATCAGGGCTATGAAGTGGTGGGTTTAACGCTGTGGCTGATGAAAGGCAAAGGTCAGTGCTGCTCTGAGGGAATGGTCGATGCCGCTAAACTTTGCGAAGATTTGGGCGTTCCTCACCACATTGTGGACAGCCGCGAGGTCTTTCAAGCAAGTATTGTCGATTATTTGGTGGACGGTTACAGTGCAGGAGTTACGCCTTTGCCTTGTTCGCAGTGCAATAAAACTGTGAAGTTTGGGCCGATGCTCAAGTATGCTCGCGAAGAATTAGGAATTGAAAAGATTGCGACGGGACACTACGCTCGCATTACCTATGATACAAATACGGGTCGCTATCAGTTGCTGCGGGCGATCGACCCAGCCAAAGATCAGTCTTATTTTTTGTATGATTTAACACAAGATTTGCTCGCAGGTACGGAGTTTCCTTTGGGGGAAATTACCAAGACAGAAACTCGCAGAATTGCGGCGGAATTTGGCTTGACAACCGCTGATAAGCCGGAAAGTCAGGATTTGTGCTTGGTGGAAAGCAACGGTTCGATGCGGGCTTTTCTGGATAAGTACATTGCGCCGCAAAAGGGTGACATTGTAGATAAGGCCGGGCGGGTGCTCGGACAGCACGACGGTGTGCACCACTACACCATTGGCCAGCGGAAAGGACTCGGCATCGCTGCACCGGAACCGCTATATGTGATTGAACTTGATGCTGGTGCTAATCGGGTGATTGTGGGCGATCGCCAGTTGGCGGTAGAATCTGAGTGTAATGTCCAGAAAGTAAATTGGGTTTCTGTCGCCGCACCGACTGCTCCGATTCGGGCTTCTGTACAGATTCGCTATCGATCGCAACCCGTCCCCGCTACAATTATTCCTGTAGAAACCTCCCAAGCCGACGAAAAAGCCTGCGGTACAAGAGTCAAGATAATTTTTGACGAACCGCAGTTGAGTATTACTCCCGGACAAGCCGCAGTTTGGTATGACGGAGACGTGCTGTTGGGCGGTGGCATCATAGAAAGAAATCAACTTCCCAAATAAGACAGCGGTTGAAACCGCCTCTGTACTTGGCTTTGCTCCTTACCAGGAAGAGCCTGGTAATGCAGGTGCGGAGGCTCTGCCTCCTTCGAGAGGGCAACTTACAGGAGAGAAGACTGTAGGAGGTGTTTAAGTTATTAAGTTTTCGATTCTTAGTTAGAAGTCGGACATCTCCCATAATTATTGTGGAACAGGCATCCTGCCTGTTCAAAATCTGCTTTTTAGGAGATGTCTATTGGTTTTTAGTAACGACACAGCAGTTACGATACCGCAGCAGCTAAAAACTAATGACCGATGACTAATGACTAATGACTAACTTTCTTTTCCAAGCGCAACACATTTCCCCTAGCATTGGTGCGGTAAACCCAAGTTTGGCGGCCGTCAGAAACTACAACCCGCCAACCTTCCACAATCATTTGACCGCAAATTTCATCAGCCTTCGCCAGCCCCAAACAAGTATTCGGCCAACTTTGCAGTTTCGATTCAGTTACTTTCAACTTGTCAGCAGCAATTCCAGTTTGGCGCGACAAATCTTGGCGAACTTCTGCTGCTACAGTTGCCGGCAATTGTTTGGGGGGATTTGGGCGCGCGTTTTCTGCCAAATTGTCGGGAGAGGAAATTAAACTATTTAGTGCTAATCGGGAAGAGCTAATTTTTTGAGAAAGCGCCGTTGACTGCTCTGGGCTTTCCCACCGGGGGAGGGAATCTTTGAGAGCTACCGCGTTAGCCTCGGCGCTATGTACGAGCGGCGGATAAATTTCCCAAACCACAATTCCTGTCAGGACGACAGCCAATATCAAAGGATTCGGTTGCTTTTGGGTTCGGTTTTGATTTTTTTGAGAGTTATTTTCGGAGCTTCGTTCGATCATGGGTCTTCTGCCTCACTTTACACTCTGGCGCGATCGAGAGCGATCGCTCAAAAGCAAATACAGTCCCGGACGCACCGGTAGTCAGAAATCGGGTTTTTGGGGTCTAGATGCGTCCATAACTGAAATGTTTATTTAGATACTGCTGTTGCTGCCATTTATTGCTTTGTGCAGAACCGACTTGAGGGCCGGTGCGGCACAAGTATTTTATCTTCGCTGCGGGTGCTGATGTTTCAAGAAAATTGCACTACCGAGTTATTAATTAATTTTTACTTTTAATCTGCGGGTATCTAGAAAAATGTAGCCCTAAGTAAATATTCTGAAAAGAATCTGATGGTGGTCGAGAATCTCAGTACAAATAACTATCGATTGTCCCAAAACTACTAAAGGTGTTTTAGACTGTGGGAGACGAGCTGAGCGAGCGCTCTCAAACCGATGCAGCACAATCTGTTTCCGCAGAACGGGCAGGCATTACAACTTCAGCCAATTATTTTCATTGTAGCATTTTATTCTTAAAGTGCGATCGAAGCGTCATTTTTAGATTGTAGATTGTAGATTTTATATTATTGTATATTTTAAATTTTAGATAGTAGATGGTAAATTTTAGATGAATTACCGGAGGTTTAAGCAAACAGTGTTGGACGCATCAATGCCACATAAACCGGGATTTGATCGGGATTAAAGGTCTGGATGCAGTATTTTTGCCCGTCAAACGCGGTTGATCACCAAAGAGTGCGAAAGTGTTACAAAAGTCTAAGATTTTGAACTTTCCACAGTCCTGCGGCAGCCTGTATCCGTTGTTGGGCGGAGTCAAAAATACTTTAGTAGCGATCGCTACTTTTTTAGTAAGATATTGTTGAAATAAATCGATTATGAACAAAAAATCCCTCGCAATCCCTTTAATGAATCGGCTGAGCTATCCTCAAAAATTTACCTTAATATCTAAGGGACTTTTTCGCGACAATGGAAATTCAGACACAAGATTACCATACCTGCTACGATCCAGCAACGGCAACCGTGAGTTTTGTTGGCTCTCTCAGGCTGAGCGGGCTTGGGGTGTACCCGCCGATAGCACAGTTGCTCGGCGAGGTGGCCGACTCCGAACCGGCGAAAATTACCCTCAATTTGCAGCAGTTAGAATTTTTGAACAGTTCGGGCATAAATATGCTGTCGAAGTTTATAATCGAGCAGCGCAAAAAAGCTCGGGTGCAAATGGCAGCACAAAGCTCTCAACCCATAGCTTGGGAGGGTAAATCGTTGAAGAATTTGCAACGCCTGATGCCTGGTTTGCAGTTGGAATTAGTATAGACACGCGGTTACTTTTATGATGCAGGCTGTTGAGCAATTTTCTGTTAGTAGAGGTGCAAATTCTCGGGTTATGCTGGAAGAACAACCATCTAGAGAACAGCTACTTTTAGAGATAGAAAGATTGCGCCAGCAAGTGGCAGACTTGAAGGAGGAAAAAGCAGATCTGGAAATCTTGCTGGAAACTACGGCTCAACATTCTGATACGGTTGAAACCCAGTTGCGCGATCGGGCACTGGAGGCGGTGCGGGAAGGCGAAATTAAGCTGGCTCAATTTCTGGAAGCGATTCCAATAGGCGTAGCCGTGCTCGATTCTCAAGGCAAACCTTACTACGTCAATCACGCCGGACAGCAGTTACTCGGTAAAGGAGTTTTGCACTTAAATGCAGTTGAGAATTTGTCAGATATTTATCAAATTTATATCGCGGGAACTGATACTATTTACCCTTTCGATAATTTGCCGATCGTTCGAGCTTTTAGGGGTGAAAGTTCGACTGCTGACGATATGGAAGTTCATCAACCAGACAAGAAAATTCCCATTGAAGGTTGGGGAACGCCAATTTTTGACGAGGCTGGTAAAGTTGCTTTTGCGATCGCAATTTTTCAAGATATCACGAAACGTAAACAAGCTGAAACCGACCGTCACGAATTGATTAAAAAACTATTTGACCTCAATCAAAATTTAGAGACATCCCTGGATGTTGAATCAGACTTAACGGATGCCTACGGGCGATTTGTGCCGCATCAATTTTTAAATTTATTGGGATATGAAAGTATTCTTGATGTTAATTTAGGCGACCAAGTGCAGGAGGAAATGTCGGTGTTATTTGGCGACATCCGCGACTTCACGACGCTTTCGGAAACTATGACACCGCAAGAAAATTTCAATTTTATCAATGCTTACCTCTCGCGGATGGAGCCGGCTATTACTAGCAATAATGGCTTTATAGATAAATACATCGGCGATGCAATTATGGCTTTATTTAGTGACTGTGCTGATGATGCTGTGAAAGCTGGTATTGCGATGCTACATACCCTGAGTGATTACAACCAACACCGTCAAAGTGTCGGCTACATCCCGATTCAAATTGGCATTGGTATCAATTCGGGTTCTTTGATGCTGGGGACAGTCGGCGGCGCAAGCCGAATGGACACCACTGTGATTAGTGATGCTGTTAATTTGGCATCTCGGATTGAAGGGTTGACTAAAGATTACGGCGTACCTCTGTTAATTTCTCAGCAGACTTTGGAACGGTTGCGAAATCCTGCTGATTATGCTATTCGGATTGTGGATAAAGTACAGGTTAAAGGAAAATCTCAATATGTCATAGTCTATGAGGTGTTTGATGCAGATCCTGCGGAAATTCTTGGGGCGAAGCTAGCAAATTTGCCCGTATATACTGAAGCGATGTTATTGTGCGATCGCAAGGAGTTCCGAGAAGCGGGAAAATTGTTTGAAGAGTGTTTGCGGACAAATCCGAGCGATCGGGTAGCTCGCATTTACCTCAAACGCTGTCGGGATTGGCGATCGCTCCTCAAAGGACTTTAGTTATTGGTTAGTTGTTATTGGTTAGTTGTTATTGGTTAGTTGTTATTGGTTAGTTGTTATTGGTTAGTTGTTATTG